>JBFZFD010000058.1:0-2657 GCA_041306485.1 Opitutia bacterium
TGCGGGAGGACTCTAGGACATCGAGCGAGGCGGCGCGCTGGACATTGATAGCGCGAAGGTGGAGGAGGCAGACTTCGCGGAAAAGAGCCTGCTTGGAGCCGAAGTGGTAGTTGACCGCGGCAATATTGGCCCGGGCCTCGCGGGCGAGTTGGCGGATGCCGAGGCCCTCGAGTCCTTGGCGAGCAAAGAGCGGCCCAGCGTGCGCAAGGAGGCGCGCTCGGGTGTCAGCGGGTGTCGCGCTCCTAGGCATGCCCCAGCAGGACGGGGCCGCGGGGGGAAGTCAAACGCCTGTATGGATTCAGGCTGACCGCAGGGAGATCATGCCGATGCCCTTGAGGAAGTCCGGCCCCCAGGAGGCATTGGTCATCCAAGCGAGCAGGAGGGCGACGAAGGCGAGGATCCAGCAGGTAGCGACCTTACGTGACTGGTCGGACTTGGCGGAGGCGTGGAGGAGGCCGATGGCGGCGAGGGCGAAGAGGATGTGGAGGATGGAGAGGGCCTTGCCCGAGACCCACCAAGAGGCGAGGCCGATGACGACGTTGATGTCAACCAACACGGCGACGATGCGCTGGTAGGTGACCTTCGGGCCCTTCGTGAGAGCGAAAATGGCGCCGATGAGGACGAGGAGGAGGATGGTGGTCCCGTAGTGCTTGTGAACCTTGGAGAGAATGTCCATGCCGGCACCTTGGGGCAGGTTTGGCCGTCCGCAAGCAAGGACGGAGGTCAGGTGCGACGGTCCTCAGGATGGGTTAGCTTGAAGGCTAGCCATGCCCCGACGGTCGCGATCAGCTGCATGAAGCACAAGGCTAGGGCCCAGGGGACGAACCGACCAAAGCGGGCCAACTCCCCAACCAGGGCGGAAGTAGGTTCTTCGGCACGGAGGGCGGAGACGAGGTCATGCACGCCCCAGGAGAGCAGCACGGCAGGATTCATGAAAGCGGAGAAGTTGTTGAAGGCTTCGTGCAGGGCGAAGGTGACGGCGCCGAGGGCGAAGGGGGCGAGAGCACTTCCTGCGACTCGGCGCGAGGTGAAGGCGACGAGGAATACGAAGATGTAGGCAGCGGTAGCAATGGCCTCGGCCGTCAACGCGGAGAGCCAGGCATCAGGGACAACTGGCACCTCGGACTGGAGGCGCTGCAGGTTGTGGCCGGCTAGGGCAGCGGTGAAGGCGGCGGCGGCCAGCGCCGCGATCAACTGTGCGCTGAGATGCCCGACGCAGCCGACCCAACCGATGCGGCCACGCAGGAGGAGGGCAATGCTGGCGAGCGGGTTGAGGGTGACACCGGAGGCGGGTCCGAAAGCCCAGAGCAAGGCGGCGAGGCCGAGGGCTGTGCCGAGGCGTCCGCCGAGCAGGAAAAAGCAGCAAAGGAGGAAAGTACCTAGGAACTCAGAGGTGATTCGACTCATGGAACGAACCCCATCTGGGGGCGTTTGCAGCATCGTCATCATCGCCGTTGGCTCAAGCCCGTTCCCATGAACACAACCATGCACCAAACCCAAAAGACCCTCGTGGCCGCCCTCCTATTGGCGGTCCTCACCTCCGTGATCCCCACCGCGCTCCACGCGGCGGACCCCGGCAAACCGCCCTCGGCACTCGAGTTGACCGCAGAGGAGCGCCAGCGCCTGACCGCCGCCCGCCGGGTGGCGGGCGACAAGCCGGATGTCCTCGCCGCTCACGAGCAGGCGAAGGCCGACCGCTCTCTTGTCCGGAAGCTGTACCTCGACTACAAGTCCGCCCGTGAGAAGGCGGCGACGTCGGAGGGCTCCTGGAAGAAGCTGATGGAGGATGCCCTCGCCAAGGCTGACCCTGCGGCCGCTGCGCTGGCTGAGAAGGAGAAGGCTGCCTTCCGCGCGCGGATGGAGTTGAGCCGCAAGGCCATCAAGCCGGGCTCCAAGGTGGCCAAGGAGGACGAGGAGGACGAAGAAGACACGGGAGGCTGATCCCGGGCTAGTTCACGGCCGCCGGTCCGAAGGGTCCGGCGGCCTTTTTGTGCTTCAACGTCCAGCGGCCCAATCGACGGCGTTGGTCAGGAGGCGTCGGTAGGAGGGGTGATCGTGGGCGCGGGCGTCGTGTCCATGCGAGAGGCAGACGATGCGTGCCTTAGGGTGGGCGACGAGCCAGACGCTGGGATGGGGCTTGCGGGTTTTGTCGTCAGGTAGATTGGTTGCGAGGACAGTGACGGCGGCAGTGGGGTCGAGCTCGACGTGGTAACTCTCGTCCCAGAAGGCAAAGGTGGGAGGCAGACCGGTGAGGACGGGGTGCGGTTTGGACCCGAGGACGGTGGTAACGATGCCAGCGCCATGACTGCGGGTGCCACCGCCGACGAACCGAGCGTTGTAGCCAGTTTCTTTGGGCCAGTTGTACCAGACACCGGCATGGAGGGGGATGATGCCCTTGCCTGCGTCGGCAAAGTTAACGAGGGCCTTTTGGAAGCGCTCGCTTCCGAACTCGCTGGCGTTGGCGCTCAGGACAAGCACATCGGCCTCGGGGAGGAGGGCGATGGCGTGATCGACAGAGCCCGTGCCGACGACGTCACGCGTGCCGCCCTCGCGTAAGGTGGCCCCATCGGTACCAAGGAAGAAGCGCGGGAAATCATGAGAGGAGCCAGCGCCAACGAGGAGGACGCGGATGAGGCCGGCCTTGCGAAGACCGAAGC
>JBFZFD010000059.1:0-6044 GCA_041306485.1 Opitutia bacterium
TGGAACCGACGATACGAGCCGTCCGTCATCGCACGCGACACCACAATCAAGGCCGCGCTGCGTGGCGCCGGGCTACGCGCCGAGTCCTTCAACGGCGGACTACTCCACGACCCCACGCAAGTACGAAACCTTTCGGGTAAGCCCTTCCAGGTCTTCACCCCTTTCTGGAGACATTGCCTGACGAAACTGAAGTTTGGCGAGCCGCTGCCAGCTCCGGCGAGACTACCCGCTCCGGCCAAGGCGGTCGCGGGCAAGCGCGTGGAGGAGCTGAAACTGTTACCGCCTATCCGATGGGACACTGCCTTCCCCGCGGCATGGGACCCCACGCGCAAGGGAGCCGAGCAGCGTCTGAAGAAATTCCTCGCAGGGCCAGTGACCGACTATCCCGATGCGCGCGACATACCCGACGTTGACGGCACTTCGCGGCTCTCGCCCTACCTTCACTTCGGGCAGCTCTCGCCACGTGAGATTGTAGAGGCGGTAAACGCGGCGGGATTATCCAGCCGCATGGGACCACAAAAATTCGTCGCAGAGGTCGGCTGGCGCGAGTTCGGCCACCACCTGATACAGAACTTCCCTGCGACAACCGACGAGCCTCTTAGGGCTGATTTCAAGGCGTTCCCCTGGAAGAAGGATAAGGCCCTGCTGCGCGCTTGGCAGCGCGGGAACACCGGCTACCCCATCGTCGACGCCGGCATGCGCCAGCTCTGGCAGACCGGATGGATGCACAACCGCGTACGCATGGTTGCCGCCTCCGTTCTGGTGAAACACTTCCTGCAGCCTTGGCAGGACGGCGCCGCATGGTTCTGGGACACACTGGTCGACGCCGACCTCGCCTCCAATACTCTTGGCTGGCAATGGGCGGGTGGCTGCGGCGCCGATGCCGCACCGTATTTCCGCGTCTTTAACCCAGTACTGCAGGGTGAGAAGTTTGATCCTAAAGGGGACTATGTGCGCCGCTTCGTACCCGAGCTGGCGAAGCTGCCTGCGAAATGGATACATAAGCCCTGGGAGGCGCCGCCCGAGGTACTGGCTGCAGCCGGAGTGAGGCTGGACAAGGATTACCCGCGCCCCTTGGTGGGCTTGGCAGAAGGAAGGGACCGGGCCTTGGCGGCCTTTGAACGGCTGAAGGCAGGGATGTGAGTTATCAGGGGCACAGGCGCGGCGCGTAGCGCCGCGTGGGGGTGCACGGCGGCACGGCGGCACAGGGGCACGGGGGAATTCGCTTAATGGCTTAATGGCTATCTGGCTTAATGGCTTAATCGCTTAATGGCTGAATGGCTTAATGGACGGAGAGCTGAACGGCTGGAGGGCTGGGGAGGAGGGATTGAACGAAAAACGAAGAACGAAAAGGGGAGGCAGGGATACAAATTAAGAATTAAGAGGGGGCTGATTAGCGGTGTTAGCGGTTTGATTCCGTGCCGCTGTGACGCCGTGCCGCTGACCGAGGGCGATAGGCCCGAGGTCACGACGTGGTCGTGCCCCTACCCAAGGCAGCGGTACTAGCGGGGCTAGCGGTTTGATTCCGTGCCGCTGTGCCGCTGTGCCCGCTGTGCTGCCGTTCAGCCGTGCCCCTGTGCAGCTGTGCCCCTGGTTCAAAGTCTGTGCCGCTGTGCCGCCGTGCTCCTGTGCTTCTGACAACACCCCTTTCCACTCGACAAAAGGGGTTGGGAAGGGGTAGTAAAAAGAACCCACGGACGGGTAGCTCAGTTGGTTAGAGCGGCTCGCTTACACCGAGTAGGTCGTGGGTTCGAGTCCCTCCCCGTCCACCCTCTCTCTTACTAAGGAAACATGAAAAAGAAGCACACCCTCTCAGCCCTCGTCGAAAACAAGTTCGGCGTGCTGGCACGCGTCGCTGGAATGCTCTCGGGCCGCGGCTTCAATATCGAGACCCTCAACGTGGGTCCGACCCACGACCCTGCGCTCTCGCGTATCACCGCCACGGTGGTCGCCGATGACGCCGCCCTCGACCGCTGCGTCAAGGCCCTGGAGAAGTTGGTCAATGTCTTGCAAGTCCACGATTACTCCCGCGACCAAGTCGACCATGTCGCACGCGAGCTGGTCTTGGTGAAGGTGCGCTGCAACAAGACCAGCCGCACGGAAATTGTCGAGATTGCCAGCCTCTTCCGCGCCAAGGTTGTCGATGTCGCTCACGACGCCCTCGTTATCGAGTTCACTGGCAACGAGAACAAGATCAGTGCCTTCCTCGACCTGATCAAGTCCTTCGGCATCATCGAGACCGCACGCACAGGTGCGGTTGCCTTGAGCCGCGGAAAGAAGAAGTAAGCGCCGGCCGGGAAGCGGGTACGCGGGATCGCTGAAAGGACCCTACTTCCCCTCGAGCACCCTGGGCTCGACCCTCAGCTCTAGGACAGTCCCTGCCTTGACATCCTCATAGCGGTGAATGCAGGTAATGCGCAATCGACGGATCTGCTGCATGGAGCTGGTCTCCGACTCGCGGTAGATTCTCTCGTGCTGCTGGCGCATCAGCGTGGCGAATGCCTCGCGTGTCTCTGGGTTGCGGGCAGTCTCCGCCGTCTCCTCATCCACAGTGTAACGGTAGGTGAATTCCCAAGGTTTGTCCGGCCGGACCTCCAGGAGTATGGTGCCATCTTGAAGGGTCTTGGGCATCATCGTCCGATTGACCTCGTGGATGGTCTTGGCAATCTCCTCCCAGCTCGGTCTCTTAGCGAAGAGCGGTAGCAAGTTGGAGATGAAGGGGTAGAGCAGGAAGATCGCGATCACCGCGATGAGGAGCTTCCGTCGATTTGCCGGATCGAGTTTGAACGCTTGCATGGAGGGGGTGAGGCACGAATGCCTCCTTAGCTCGCCTCCCGCAAGGGGAATGGGCGAGGGGGCGACTCACGGCATCCTCGAATCGGCCCGCACCGGCGCGGTGGCCCTTAACCGCGGGTGTGGGCTCGGGAGTACGGCGGCACGGAATCAAACCGCTAGCCCCGCTAACACCGCTAATTAGCCCCCTCTTAATTTTTAATTCTTCATTCTTAATTTGTCTCCCTGCCTCCCCTTTTCGTTCTTCATTTTTCGTTCTTAGTTCTACTCCCCTTTCATTCTTCGTTCTTCATTTTTCGTTTTTCCAGTATTCCCCCCAGCCCCGGTCTTTAAATATTTGTCGTGAAGCCGTGCTTCACGAGCCAGGCCTTGGCGGTGTCACGACGGTCGCCTTGCAGAGCGATGGCGCGGCCCTCAAGGGCACCTCCCGTGCCGAGGGCGCGCTTCAGGTCGCCTAGCAGGAGCTCACGCACACGGGATTCCTGGGACTCAATCCACTGGCCCTCGAGAAGGGTGACCTCCTTGCCGCCGCGGCCAGCGCGCTCGTAGCGAAGGTTGACCTTGCCGAGCTTGCGCTTGGGCTCGGGCTTGGGGGGCTTA
The DNA here is from genome assembly GCA_041306485.1 of Opitutia bacterium. Classification (GTDB taxonomy): domain Bacteria; phylum Verrucomicrobiota; class Verrucomicrobiia; order Opitutales; family UBA953; genus UBA8828. The sequence goes on from JBFZFD010000059.1 coordinate 3,394, forward strand.
GGGGGCGGCCCGGGAGGTAGGCCTTGGCCGTCGAGTCGGTCGAAGGGGTTGGCTTCCATGGAAACCGAATAAGGGGAAAAGGCGGTGACGAGCGAGCGGCAAAGACCCGTCCTTGCCACCGGGCTGGGCATGGACATCCCTTGAGGGATGGAGGAGATGCGGCCTGACCTAATACCCTTCGATGGCGAGCTATCCGCTGTCGGTGAGGTCGTGCGGCTGCTAGCTGAGGCCGGAGGCAGGCCGCTGGTCGTGGGCGGCTCGGTGCGCGACGCGTTGATGGGTGTACCGGCCAAGGACCTCGACATCGAGGTCTACGGTCTCGAGCCCGCAGCCATTGAGCGCGCCCTCCGCCGCTCCTTCTCCGTGATAAGTGTCGGCGCCGCCTTCGGTGTGCTGAAGGTCAAGGGCCACCCCATCGATGTCTCCCTGCCCCGCCGCGAGAACCGGACGGGGGCTGGCCACCGCGATTTCTCGGTCGAGGGCGATCCGATGATGTCACCCTCCGAGGCCGCCACCCGCCGCGACTTTACGGTCAATGCGATGCTCTGGGACCCTCGCACCGGCGAGGTGCTCGACCCTTGGGGAGGGATGGCCGACCTCGCCGCGCGGCGCCTGCGGCACGTCTCGGACAAATTTGCAGAGGACCCCCTCCGGGTGCTGCGCGCCATGCAGTTCGCTGCACGCTTCAGCGCGCCCGGCGCTCCTTGGACCGTAGACCCCGCGACGGTTGCCCTCTGCTCAACGCTCGGCCCCGAGGCACTCAGCCCCGAACGAATCTACGAGGAATGGTGCAAGTTGCTGCTCCGCGGTCGGGTGCCTTCCATCGGACTTCGCTTTCTGCGTGAGTGCGGCTGGACCAAGCACTTCCCCGAGCTCCACGCCTGTATCGGCGTCGCCCAGGACGCCGAATGGCATCCCGAGGGAGATGTCTGGGACCACACGCTTCTTTGCCTCGACGCCTTTGCCGCCGTACGACTCGGCGATGAGCGCGAGGATCTCGTTGTCGGATGGTCCGTCCTGCTACACGACCTCGGTAAGGCTACCACTAGCAAGGTCGAGACCGACGGACGCATCCACGCTTACGGCCACGAGCAGGCCGGCGAACCCTTGGCGCGCGCCTTCCTGGAGCGCCTCACCCAGCACAAGGACATCCTTGAGTCCGTCCTCCCACTTGTCCGCTGGCACGGCGCACCCTTCGAACTTTGGAAGAACAAGGCCGGAGACGCCGGGGTTCGCCGTCTGGCTTCCAAGGCCGGGCGTATCGATCGCCTGGTGCGGGTGGACGACGCTGATCGCAAGGGTCGTGGCACGTTCTTCACCGAGCCCTCTCCTCAGGGTGTCTGGCTCAAGGAAGTCGCTGACCGCCTACAAATCGCAGCCAACGCCCCGAAGCGTCTCGCGCTCGGACGGCACCTCATCGCTATGGGCCGCAAGCCACGCCCTTGGTTCTCCGAGGCCCTCGACGCCGCCTACGAGGCTCAACTCGACGGTGCCTTCAGCGACGAGCCCGCGGCCGTGGCTTGGTTGGCAGAATGGTTAAACTCTAATCCGAGGGACTAAGGCGGGGCCTTGCGCCCAGGCTTTAGGGCTCATTATCGCCGCTCGCAACTTGTCGGAGGGACATTTTATTAGCCAGCCCACAGGCCCCTACCCCGCCCCATGAATCGCACCTTCCGACATTACGACCTCATCATGGGCGGCTTCGTGGCCGTCCTCCTCTGCTCCAACCTGATTGGCCCGGCCAAGGTGGTGCGCTTGGACCTGCCGCTCTTGGGGCCGGTTGATTTCGGGGCGGGAAACCTCTTTTTCCCGCTCTCCTACATCTTCGGGGACATCCTGACCGAAGTCTACGGCTACGCACTGACCCGCAGGGTAATCTGGACGGGTTTCGCGGCGATGGCTTTCGCAACCCTCATGACCTGGGTGGTGCTAGCCATGCCCATCAGCCCGGACGAGCCCTTTTCAGCCCAGCTCCAGCCGGCGCTGGAGACCTGCTTCGGCGGAGGCTGGCGCATCGCCCTAGGCTCGATGATCGCCTTTACCGTGGGTGACTTCCTGAACTCGTATGTGCTCGCCAAGCTCAAGGTGCGAACGAAGGGCAGACACCTCTGGATGCGCACCATCGGCTCGACTGTAGTCGGCCAAGGCGTGGACAGCCTGATCTTCTACCCCATCGCCTTCATCGGCATCTGGACCGGCCCGACCCTGATCGCAGTGATGATCGCCAATTGGATCTTCAAGGTGATGGTCGAGGTTGTCATGACCCCCTTCACCTACTGGGCCTGTGCGAAGTTGAAGAAGGCGGAAGGTGTGGACACGTATGATACGAACACAGACTTCACGCCCTTTACGCTAAAGCGTTAGCAGGGGCACAGCTGCACAGGGGCACGGGAGCACGGGAGGAATCGGCGGCATCTCCGCCGAAGCGGCACCTGCGGCGTCAGCGGGGTTTGCGGTGTCTGCGGGCGAGAACTCGCTGGCGCTCGTTGCCGGCCGGGAAGAATCAAAGGGATGAAGAGATGAAAAGAGCAGACATATCCTCCGCCCTACCCTTTCCGTCCTTCGCCTCCTTCGAATCCCTTTCCCAGCCTCAACCCGAAGGCTTCATCCACCGGTCACCAGCATCTACCTCCCGTGCCCCTGTGCCGCTG
>JBFZFD010000060.1:0-3419 GCA_041306485.1 Opitutia bacterium
CGGGCGAGGTGGATGCGGTTGCGCTCGCCGCCCGACATCAAACCGACCTTGCGCTGCTGGATGTCGCCCGCAAAGCCGAAGCGCGCCGCGTAGGAGCGCGCGTTCACCGGCACCTTGCCCAGGTGCACCATCTCTTGCCCGTCCGAAATCGCCGACCACACCGGCTGGTCCGCCGGCAGGGAGTCGCGCGACTGGTCCACGTAGGCCAGCTTCACCGTGTCGCCCATGCGGAGCTCGCCCTTGTCCGGCTTCTCCTGCCCGACGATCATCCGGAAGAGCGTGGTCTTGCCAGCTCCGTTCGGACCAACCACGCCCACGATGCCCCCAGCGGGCAGGCTAAAGGAGACATCCTCCATTAAGACGCGCTCACCATAGGCCTTCATCAGGCCGCGTGCCTCAATCACCCCGCCACCCAGCCGGGGGCCGGGCGGGATCCAAATTTCCGCAGTACGCTCACGCTCCTGCTGGTCCGCCCCGAGTAGCTTCTCATAGGAGGCAAGGCGGGCCTTATTTTTGGCCATCCGGGCCTTGGGCGACTGCGCGGCCCACTGGCCTTCGCGGGCAAGAGCGCGAGTGCGTGCATCTGCCTGCTTCGACTCCGTTTCCAGTCGCTCGCGTTTTTGCTCCAACCAAGAGGAATAATTACCCTTCCAAGGGATACCCCGCCCGCGGTCGAGCTCCAGAATCCAGCCCGCCACGTTGTCGAGGAAGTAGCGGTCGTGCGTGATGGCGATGACCGTACCCTTGTAGCGCTGCAGGTGCAACTCGAGCCATTGCACGGTGTCGGCGTCGAGATGGTTGGTCGGCTCATCGAGCAGGAGGATGTCGGGCTCCATTAAAAGGAGCCGGGCTAGCGCGACGCGACGCCGCTCGCCCCCCGAGAGTGCCTCCACCGCGGCTTCTGCTGGTGGACAGCGTAAGGACTCCATCGCCATCTCGACGCGTGCGTCGAGATCCCAGCCTCCACGGTCATCGAGGATTTGTTGGAGCTCGGCTTGGCGGGCGAGGATGGCAGCCTGCGCGGCGGCATCCTCCGTCTCGCTGACCTTCACGAAGCTGTCGTCGTACTCCTCGAGCAGGGCGCGCATCGGCGCGGTCGCCTCTGCCACGCACTCTTGGACCGTCTTGCCCTCGCCGAGATCAGGTTCCTGTCGCAGGTAGCCAAGCGTGTAGCCAGGCACGCGGGTGACTTCGCCGTCAAATTCCTTGTCCTCGCCCGCAATGATCCGGAGCAGGGTCGACTTGCCCGAACCGTTGAGTCCGAGCAGGCCGATTTTCGCTCCATGGTAGAAGGAGAGGGAGACGTCCTTGAAGACGGGCTTGCGTTCGTGCGACTTGGTGACGCCCGACATGGTGAAGATGACCTTCTCGCCGCTCATGATGAAGGCAGGGTCTGCGGACCGTCCTCGGGCGCAAGCGGAACCTCTCGGACTATATCCAGCGTTCCGTTCACTGCTTCTTTGATCTGCCTTGTCAGGCTAGCACCGTCCACGACAAGGCTGACCTCCACCCTCACGACGGCAGCCTCGAGAGGGTCCGCCAAGATCACCCTAGCCGAGGGCGAGTTCAGTAACCTGGGGCTAATCCCCTGGAGCCGGGCTTCACTTTCGCCAGTCAGCCAAGTTGGGCTACATCGATTCAACGGCCTGGGGGCGTGGCGGGGAGGGGTAGCGGTACCGCTTGACATTCCCCTGCCGGTCGGAGATATATCCCCTCAGTCACCTTTCAACGAAGGTGGGACCCTCCCGGGCCCCGCCTTTTTTGTCCCTCACCCATTTTCCCCACCCGAACCCGAGCAATGAGCCAAGACATCAAGCCGTTCCTGCAGTATCTCGAAAAGGAGAAGAACATCTCCCGCCCCGACGCCTGCGCCCTCATCACCGAGGCTATCCGCTCTTCAGTGGAGAAGTCCGTCATGCAGGGCCATGAGGTCGAGGTCTCGGCCGACCCCGATACCGGTAAGCTCGATGCTTGGATCCTCTTCCGCGTCACCGACTCCGTCTCCGACGAGAAGCGCGAGGTCAATCCCTCCGAGGCCGCCAAGTACGACCCGTCCGCCAAGATTGGCGACCTCGTGCGCAAGCCTATCAGCGTTTCCGAACTCGGCCGCATCGCCGCCAAGACCACCCAGCAGCTGATGAACCAGCGCTTCCGCGCCATCGAGAAGGAGCACGTCTACCAGGAGTACAAGGACAAGGAAGGCGACATCGTTACCGGCACCGTCCGCCGGGTCGAGCGTGGCAACGTCATCGTCGAGCTGAGCAGCGCCGAGGCCATCCTCCCCTACCGCGAGCGTAGCCCGGGTGAAGACTTCCGCACCGGCGATCGCATTCGCGCTCTCCTCCTCAAAATCGACATCACCCAACGCGGCCCTGAGTTTATTCTCTCCCGTGCCAACCCCGCTTTCGTGCGCCGTCTCCTCGAGCTCGAGGTGGCTGAGATTGCCGACGGTACCGTGGTCATCGCCGCCATGGCGCGCGACCCTGGCTACCGCACCAAGATCGCCGTCGACTCCCGCGACGGCAAGGTCGACCCCGTCGGGGCTTGCGTCGGCGCCCGTGGCAGCCGCGTCCGCAACCTCGTCAAGGAACTCAACAACGAGAAGGTCGACATCATCCGGTGGCAGGCCGAGCCCCTCAAGCTTCTCGAGGAGGCGATCAAGCCCGCCAAGCCCCGCAACGTCCATATCGACGAGCGCAATCGCCAGATCCACTTCGAGGTCTCCGACGACGACATGCGTATCGCCATCGGCAAGGGCGGCCGTAACGCCCGCCTCACCTCCAAGCTCATGGGCTGGCGCCTCGACATCGCTAAGTCCATCCACGCCCCCGAGTCCGCCGAGGCGAAGCTCGAGAGCATCGCCCAGGACCTCTCCCGCCAGCTGGTCACGCTGCCTCCCGAGCTCATCGGTCGCCTTGTCGGCATGGGCATGACCTCGCTCGACGCGCTCAAGGATGGTACCGCCGACGACTTTGTCGGCGCTGGCTTCACCGCCGAGCAGGCTGCCTCGATCCTCGAGGCCGTCGCCCAGGCCCGCGTGGCCTGAGCCCCCTTTTCCCGACACCCCCGAAACGCGACGCATGACTGAGAAGAAGAAAAAGGCACCCGCCAAGAAGGGTCCCGCCACCTTGCGTTTCAGCGATGTGGCCAAGGAACTCGGCGTGGAGGTTCGTCAGCTGCTCGTCTGGGTCGATGCCTTCGTCGATGCCTTCCCTTCCTGGAAGGATTCCATCTACCTCGAGGGCAAGAAGCCCGCGGCCTCTTCGACCTGTGGTAAGTTCTACCGCGACGAGTTGCTCGCCTTCATCCAGCCCCTGCTTCCGAAGCCCGCCGAGCCCGACCCCGTCCAGGCACCCGTGCCTGCCGCCGTCCAAGCCCCCGAGCCTGCGCCCGCCCCGGTCAAGCCCGCCGCCACGCCT
>JBFZFD010000061.1:0-3602 GCA_041306485.1 Opitutia bacterium
GGGAGGCCGAGGGGGCTGAGGAGACTCAGGATACTGATAATACCGAGGGTTTGGAGGGCGGCACGGGTGTCTAGACACCTAATCCACTTGTCTCACCCTGCCCCGCACCCCACATGTAAGCCTTTTCCTCCCCCTCCTTAGTCTCCTTAGACTCCTCAGCCTCCTTAGTCTCCTTAGCATCCTCAGCCTCCCCGGTCTACCCAGCCTCCTTTTCCCCTTCTTTTCCTCCTTTTCCCTCCCATGGATCTCAAGATTGCCGTTCTTCCCGGAGACTACATCGGACCCGAGGTCATGGCGGCCGCCCTGCCCGTCCTAGAGGCGGTGCTCGCCAAGGCCGGCCATACGCTGAGCCACTCAACCCATCCGGTGGGCGGGGCGGGCATTGATGCCCATGGCACGGCGCTGCCGGAGCCGACGCTGGCGGCCTGCCAAGCGGCGGACGCCATCCTCTTTGGCTCGGTGGGCGGACCCAAGTGGGAGAAGCTGCCGCCGAAGGAGCAACCCGAGCGCGCCTCCCTGCTGCCGTTGCGGAAGCATTTTAAGCTCTTCGCCAATGTGCGCCCAGGACTCTTGCCCAAGGCGCTACTCGACACTTCTCCGATCCGGCCTGAGCGCATTCCCGAAGGAGTGGATATGGTCTGTATCCGCGAGCTCACGGGCGGGCTTTACTTCGGGGCGAAGTCGACCCGCGAAACCGAGGATGGTGACATCGAAGCCATCGACACGATGGTCTACCGTAAGTCGGAGATTGAGCGTATCACCGACGTGGCCATCGCCACTGCGCGTTCGCGCCGGCGGCAGCTGACCTTGGTAGACAAGGCCAACGTGCTCGAGACCTCCGTGCTCTGGCGCAAGGTCGTAGCGGAGCGCATCGCCCTGACCGCGCCAGATGTCAGCCTCACCTTCCTCTACATCGACAACGCAGCCATGCAGCTGGTACTCCGGCCAGGGCAGTTCGATGTCATTCTCACCGAAAACATGTTCGGTGACATCCTCTCCGACGAGATGGCCGTGGTCTGTGGGTCACTCGGCATGATGGCCTCTGCCTCGCTTGGCGCAGTCTCCAATCGCCATGGCCGGCCTTTCGGCCTCTACGAGCCCTCGGGCGGCACGGCTCCCGACATCGCCGGGCAGGATAAGGCCAATCCCTGCGCCCAGATTCTCTCCTGCGCCCTCATGCTCCGCCATTCCTTCGGGCTAGAAGAAGAGGCACGCACCATCGAGCGCGCGGTCGACCGCACGATCGCTGACGGCATCCGCACCGCGGACATCGCCGGGGGCAAGGCCTCGGTGGGCTGCGCGGCCATGGGGCGGGCGGTCCTCGAGCGCCTGTGAGCGAGGCTGACCGGGAGCGGGAGGCACGTCGGCGCATCGAGGCGGTGACGAGTAGTTTCATGCGGGTACCGCGCTTCCCGGTGGGCGTCGCCCGCGACCTGCTCGACGCGGGCTACACCCAGCTCGACCAACTGCTCGGGCGCTCGGCGGAGACCCTGCTCGAGGAGATTCGCCGGCGCAACCCTGCTGCCGAGACCTCCCACCTGCCCTGCTTGCGGCTGGCCATCTACGTGGCCGAGACCCCCCAGCCCGACCCTAAGCGACTCTTCCCCGATCAGTGGACCTGAGTGCGGGGGTTTGCCTGCCTTCGATTTGTCTCTAGAATAGGGGTGTGTCCATGGCTTCCGACTATCCCTGCATCCTGCTAGAAGGCTGCGCCCTCCTGCCCTTTCAGGTCATGCCGCTGCATCTTTTTGAGCCGCGCTATCGCAAGATGGTCGAGGATGCCCTGGCTAGTGATCGTCGCTTTGCAGTGGCCGAGGCGGTCGAGGCGGGTGGCAAGGAGATGCCCGGGCCTTGGGCAACTTTGGGGAGGATCCTTAGCCACCAGGCATTGCCGGATGGACGTCACCTCGTGCTGCTCGAGGGCGAGGTGAGGCTCAAGGTGGACGGGCTCGCAGGCCTGAAGCCTTACCCCAAACTGAAGGCGACAGAGGTGCCAGACAGCGAGCCAGGGTCCGATGCGCACATCTCCGTCGCGAAGAACATCGCCTTGGTCGAGCGCATCCTCGCCCCAGGAATCGCCGAGGAAGAAGTCGGTACTCTCATCGAACGCCTCAGGAAGCTGGCGGCAACCGCTCCGGGAAAATTCGCAGATGCCGCGGCAGGACATTTACTCGAGGGACCGGAAGAAAGGCGACGGCTCCTAAGCATGACTGATCCCGACGCCCGGCTAGTCCTCCTGAGGCAATTCCTCCTACGCTTGGAGACAGAGAACCAGCTCGGACCCTCCGATCCGGGTTTTGATCCGAGGGTTAACTAGGCAAAAATGCCGTATTTCTCGCAGTTTCGCTTGATATCTGGAATCATTCCAATTCTAGGTAGGTAAGCACAACCATGGGTAAGCACGAGCAACACGACTTGGCAGAGGCCCTCCACCGCGCGGGCCAGAAGGTCACCCCCCAGCGGGAGGCGGTCTTCTCCGTGCTCCTCGCCAAGCGTGACCACCCCACGGTCGACGAGGTCTTCCACCGGGCTCGCGAGAGCATGCCCGGCGTTTCACTCGCTACCGTCTACAACTGCCTCGAGACCTTCGTCAGCTGCGGCCTAGTGCGCCAGGTTAACCACGAGCGCGAGCCGACCCGCTACTGCCCCAACCTCGTCCCCCACGCCCACTTCCGCGATCAGGAGACGGGGCGCGTCTATGATGTCGAACTGCCCTCGCCCATCATCGAGAAGCTACGCGCCATCCTCCCCGAGGATTTCCAGACCGACTCGGTCGAGATTTCTTTCCACGGCAAGCGCCGCAAGTAAGCCCCCTCTCCCTTCAATCCTTTCATCCCCTTCATCCTTTCATCCCGCTCCTCGCATGTCCCACCTCAGCATCCGCAACCTCCACGCCTCCATCGGCGACCGGCCGATCCTCAAGGGCTTCAACCTCGAACTCCCCAAGGGGGAGGTCCACGCCATCATGGGGCCGAATGGCACCGGCAAGAGCACGCTCGCCAAGGTGCTGGCAGGCCATGAGGACTACACCGTGACCGACGGGGAGGTTCTCCTCGACGGCCAGCCTATCCTCGGAATGGAGCCCGACGCCATCGCGCGGGCGGGCCTCTTCCTCGCCTTCCAGTACCCGAGCGAAATCCCCGGGGTTTCCATCGCCAACTTCATCCGCGCAGCGCTCGTCGCCCGTCAGCCCAAGGGCGCGCCCTTCGACGCCAAGGCCTACTACGCCAGGCTCTACGAGAAGATGGATGCGCTCAAGATGGACCGCAAGTTCACCGCCCGCTCAATCAATGAGGGGTTCTCCGGAGGGGAGAAGAAGCGCTGCGAGATCCTCCAGATGCTCATGCTCGAACCGCGCTACGCGGTCCTCGACGAGACCGACTCAGGCCTCGACATTGACGCCCTGCGCATCGTCGCCGAGGGCGTCAACAACGCCCGCGGACCTGGGGCAGGCTTCCTCGTCATCACCCACTACCAGCGACTGCTGGAATACATCGTGCCCGACCGCGTGCACATCATGTTCGATGGGCGCATCGTCCATAGCGGCGACAAGGAGCTTGCCCACGAGCTCGAGGCCAAAGGCTACGCTTGGGTCGAGAAGG
>JBFZFD010000062.1:0-13520 GCA_041306485.1 Opitutia bacterium
TTGAGGTAATCCACGTCGCCACCCAGCCCGCCGCCGGCATAGGTATTGTTGAGGGCTACGCGGAAGCCGCGCGTGGGGAAGGTGAAGTCATCACGGGTGTCGCGCACAAGCGAGAGGGTGAGCTCGGGGATGGAGATGGCGCCAAGAGCAGCGGTCTCGAGGATGTCATCTGGAAGCAGGGAGACATTGGGATCGCGCAGTTCGACTGAACGAACACCCGCGGCGAGGCGGGCCTGGACCCCGAGGATGTTGCGGCGGGCGTAGACATCGAAGCCGCGCGACTGGAGGTCGTAGTAGCTCGACTGGAAACCGGAAAAGCGCTGGTAGATATTGTAGCCTACTGCGAGGTCGCGCTCCCAGAGTGCGGGCTCCTCGAAACTGTGCTCGATGGAGTTGGAGAGGTTGCCGGCGGAGACGCGTAGGCGGAACTTCTGACCGCCCCCGCGGAACCAACCCTCAGGATTAAAGGCATCGAAGTTGCCCTCGGAATATTCGACGAAGCCGACCAGCTGTTCGACCGAGCTGAAGCCCGCGCCAAAGGAGACCATGCCGGTGGGACCCTCCTTAAGAGCGACGAGAAGGTCGCGCTGCTCGGTCACTGCAGTGGCGACGGGCGCTACGCGGACGTTCTCGAAGAAGCGGGTATTGCGCAGGCGAGACTCAGAGCGACGGGCGGCCTCGAGGTCGAAGAGGTCTCCAGGCTGGAGGGTGAGTTCGCGGGCGACGACCGAGGTGCGGGTCTTGGTGTTGCCCTCGATGATGACCTGGCGGACGGTACTGACCTGCCCCTCACGAATCTCAAACTTGAGGTCGATGGCGCCGGTCTCGAGATTGGGGCTGCGCGTGGCGGCGATTTGGACATCGAGATGGCCGCGTCGTCCATAGGCCTCGCGAATTTTCTCGATGGCAACATCGACCGCGGCACCGCTGTACCAGCCACCGGAAGCAAGGCGATCGGTTGTCTCGGCGATGAGCCCAGCACGGGCAGAGGGGTTGGAAATGAGGCCGAGCAGGGCCTGGGAGGAGAAAGGTGAGCCCTCGGCTTTGCCCAAGTTGTTGCCAGCGATGCTGACCGTGCCAACGGCGTAGCGGCGACCTTCGCGGAGGCGGAAGACCACGTCGACCCAGCCCTCATCACCCTCGATCTCCCGCACGACGCAGGCGAGTGCGGCGTCGGTGGTCTCGAGCTCGGCATCAAGGAATCCCTGGGCGCGGTAGTAGGCGACGAGTCGTTCGCAATCCTCGCGGTACTCGTCGGCGCCGAGACGACCACCGCCGCTCAATCCGGAAAGCTTCCACCACCTCCAACTGGCGGACTTGATGCCGGCCGAGGCCAACACATCGGACTCGTCGAGCTGCGAGGCGCCACTGATGGAGACAGTGTCGATGCGGAGCTCAGGGGTGAGGGTGACGGCGGCGACGAGACGAATGCGGCCGTCGGCGGTCTCTTCACGGCGGACTTCGAGGCCGGCGAAGGGACGCTTCTTGCGGAGGCGCTCGAGCGCCTTGTTGCGCCCTTGGTTGAGCGCGACAGGGTCGAGGGGGTCCCCGGCCTTGACCGCGAGATCCTCGAGCAGGTCATCTTCATCGACCCGATCTTCGAGGCCGGTGAAGGTGACAGACTCCACCAAGGGGCGGAGTTGGACGCGGATACGCACGTCGACCTGACCAGCGGCGGCGTCGAGCGAGGGGAGCACCTCGGCCTGGGAGAACCGGCCGGTAGCGTAGAGCGAGCGGACGGTGTCGGCGGCGGCCTCGCGGCTGAAAGGCTGCCCTTCACGGAAGGCGACATGCCCGAGCACGTAGGCATCGGCCACCGCGCCGGGACCGTCGAGCACGACCTGGATGCGGCGCACGGTCGGGTCGGCAGCGAGGGCGCAGACCGGGAGGAGCGACGCAGCCAGAAGCAGGCGGGCGAGGCGGGAGGACTTGAGGGTCATTGAGGAGATTGCGTGTGTCCTGTAGCAGGGGTCTCGAAGCGGGTCAGGCCTGGGTTAAAGTACAGCTTAATGTCATCCGTAGGCCCATTGCGGTTCTTGGCAACGATTAGCTCGCGGAGGAACATCCCGTTATTGCCGGGGGCCTCCTGGTCGCCCTCCAGGGACTTGCGGTCGGAGGCGCTGGCCTTGGAGATGAGCAAGACGATGTCGGCATCCTGCTCGATTGAGCCGGACTCGCGGAGGTCGGACATTCGGGGCGGGCGCCCTTCGTCCTCGGACTTACGGTTAAGCTGAGCGAGGGCGACGACGGGGACGCTAAACTCCTTGGCCATCGCCTTGATGCTGCGCGAGACCTCGGCAATTTGCTGCTCACGGGGAAGGGAAGAATCGAGGCCGTTGATCAGCTGGATGTAGTCGATGACAATCATGTCGAGCGGCTGGCGAGCATGGGCCCGGCGGCACTTGGCGCGGATCTCGAGGATGTTCTGCCCGCCATTGTCGTCGATGAGCAGAGGGCGACCCTTGAACTCCATCGCCGCCTCGGCCAGGTCGCGCTGGGACTGGGCATCGGGATGGGCACTACGCAACTTGGTCAGGTTGACCCGGGCGCGCGAGCAGAGCAGGCGCAGGGCGAGCTCGCGCGAGGGCATCTCCAGCGAGAAGAGAAGGATGCGCGCGGGAGCGACATTCCCCTTGGGAAAGAGCGCGGCCTCGATGAAATTGAGTGCAATGGAAGTCTTGCCCATGCCAGGACGGGCGGCGACGACGACCATCTGGCCAGGCTGGAAGCCGAAGGTTAGGGCGTCGAGGCCGTCGAAGCCAGTGCGCAAGCCTTGGGCGGAGTTGCGATCGCGGATGATGCGCCCGACGAGCTCCATGGCCTCGTCGATCGGCTTGTCGACCGGCTGTACGCTATCGATGATGCGCGACTCACTGATGCGGAAGAAGGCCTGCTCGACGTCCTCCAGCAGGCGGTCGATGCCTTCAGCATGGGAATGGGCTTTTTCCACTGTGGCAGTGGAGGTAGCGATGAGTTGGCGAAGGAAGTACTTCTCCCGCACAATGACCATCCAATGACGCGAGTTGGCGGTGGTCGCGACGAGGCTGGAGAGCTCGTTGATGTAGGCGGCGCCACCGACCGACTCGAGGCGGCCCGCAGTGCGGAGCTCTTCGGAGAGAGTGATTTCGTCGATGCCGACGTTGCGCTGGGAGAGCGCGACCGCCGCGATAAAAATATCCTGGTGGGCAGGGCTAAAGAAATGCTCCGGGGAGATGCGCTCTTGGAGGCAGACCTGGAGGGTGTCTCCCCCGTCGATCAGGATGCTGGCCATCAGGCCGCGCTCGGCGTCGAGGTTGTGCGGGGGTACCCGACCCTCGACCGGGACATTGGGGTCGGGGGTGCGGCGCTTGGAATAAGGACGCTCGGCCATGGTCAAACGGCGGATGGTGGGAAGGAGGGGGGCGGAGGACAGCCGCAAATATACCCAGAAGGCTGTGAATAAGTCACCCTAAGTTCGGGCGAACTGACCTAAAATAGCCACGGATGTGACGTTTGTCGCCCAAACGGGTGTCGGAGGGGGAAAAGGCCAAAAAAACCTCCTTTGGGACGCACTTTGTGGTGGCTGATTCCGGGCGGTTTTTTTGCATCGGGAGCGTGCTGCTTCCGCTGCTCAGCATCCTCGCCGCAACCGCGGGTCCGGCCCCTCGGGTCGAGTTCCGTGCTATGAGTTTTGACGAGCCGAGAGTGGAGGTATTCCTGATCAACTCCTCGCCCGAGAAAAGCACGAAACCTGAGACCAAAGTAGAGGGCAAGTCGCTTGTCCTTTATTCCCACGCCCTGACCCATCCCGTCGAGGCGCGCTGCCCCGAGGGCCGCCTCACCTTGCACCGTCAGGTCACCGACGCTGAGGGCAAGACGAGCTTCATTCCGCTGGCCAGTGCGCCCGTACCGCCGGAAGGCGGCACCTTCCTCGCCATCCTCCATGGCTCGGCCGGCCAGTACGGCCTCTCGCTCGTGCCCGACCCGGGCACCGAGGGCGCGGGGGGCACCCTTCGTTTCTTCAACCTCTGCCCAACCCCCGTCGCGATGAACTTCCCGGGCATGCGACAGGTCATCGCCCCCGCCAAGCAAGTCATGCTCCGCCCGAACATTAAGGCCGAGGACTACGGCCAAGGTCAGTTCCTGCTCGCCGATGGCGAGGAGTGGAAGGTCGCGGGTGGCCTGCGCTGGCTGCAGCTCGAGGACATCCGCACGCTCTGGTTCATCCTCCCCGCCCCCGGCCAGCCCGGCATCGTCACCCTGCGCGGCATCGAGGAGCGCATCAACCAGGTCAAGGTTTCGCCGCCAGCCACGCAGCCCACCAACGGACCGCGCCCGCCCCAGTCCGCCAACGGCGCCGGCACGGCGAGCGTCCGCTGAGATGACAAGGGAGGGGCCAATCACCGCTGGACGGAAGGGCTTTGCGCTCGTCCTCAGCCTGACGGTGATGTCCCTTCTCGTGCTCGTCATCCTCTCGCTCGCCGGGTTCCTCGCGATCGAGACGCGCCTCGCTGAGTCTGGCATGCAGCTCACACGCGCTCGACTCAATGCGGTGATGTCCGGTCGACTCGCTCTCGCTCACCTGCAGCAGGAGGCTGGGCCCGACCAACGCTCCACGGCGACCGGCGAGCTCGCTGGCATTCCCCCCGTCGCCTCCCTGCCCTCGCCTTGGCCACTCTCCACCACCCCCGCCAACCGTGTCTCGCAAGGACGCAGCCTCTGGACGGGTGTCTGGCGATCGGACGTGCCGGATCAGCCTCCCGCTTGGCTGATCAGCGGCAAGGGCAGCAAGGACCCCAACGTCAACACCACCGCCTACCTCGCCCAGTCGGCGAGCCTGTCCGGCTCGACTGATTACCTCGCGACCCAGTGGGCCCCTTGGCAAGTGGACTATCCCATAGCCTTCGGGGGCGAGCCGATGGTCACGCTCGTCGGCGAAGGCAGCGCAGGCCTCGATCCAGGACCAGACAAGTCGGTCGGGACGACCGATGACATCGACCTACGCGTCGCCCTGCCGCGCGTACCCTTCCCCGGCGCCCTTCCCAGGGAGGTGGCGGGTGGATTCGCCTACTGGGTCGGCGATGAGGGCGTCAAGGCACGCGTCAACCTCCCCGAGCCGCGCAACCTCGCCACCGCCGCGCCGGCCAACCTAGACGCAGTCGACGCTCTTCGCGCGCCCTCGCGCCCCGACACTAAACTCCTCACTGGCCTCAAGGAGGTAGATGTCGCCGACGTCGCCACCCTCCTCGCACTGGCTAACGCCGACGCGCGCTCCGTGGCCAACGTGGCCAACTACAACCTGGACGACACCAACGGGCGCCTCCCCTCCAACCGCGCCACCTTCCACGACCACAGTTACTGGTCGGCCGGCGTCCTCGCCGACAGTTACCGCGGCGGCCTCCGGCGCGACCTCTCGCTCGCCTTCGAGATGGACGACCGCGAGTTTGACCGCTCCGAATTCGGCAACGGGCTCGGCGAGCCCTCGGGCACCGGACACGCCACCGAGCTCTACACCACCTGGACCAATCCAGCCAACAACGCCCTCCTGCCCCGGCGCTCCTGGTACCCGGGCTTCCCGGGCCGGGCCGACGGCGTGGTGGGAGCCGCCGATCCGCGCCCGCGTATGTGGGTGCCAATCTGGGATAACAATCCCGACAACCCGGAACGAAACATCACGACCAACGGCTCGCGCTACAAGGCATGGTCACCGGTCTTCATCCGCGAGGACGAGGCGACCAACGCCCTAAAGTCGCACCTCGCTGGCCTGCCCAACGTGACGCTCGACCCGACCTACAACCGGCCCCGCCGGCTGATGGGGCCGCTCTGGCACCTGGTGCGCGACTACTACCGCCTGTACAAGGAGGTCGGCTGGGCGTCCAACGCGGCGACCCTCGACGCACGTGGCTTCTACCCCAACACCGAGCAGTTCTTGCGCGGAGGCTACAAGCCAGCGCCAGTCGGGGACAATGAATTCAATCGCTACGACTTAGACAACGCCTACTGGTCCAACGGCGGGACCACCGGCGACGGCCTCGATACCTATGGTGGCACCCCCGATCCGATGGGTGTGCTCAACGGCATGAAGGAGTTCCGCTACATGCCGCGCGCCGTCCGCGGAGCTTACATGCCGACCGTCCATCGGCTTGCGCTCATCTTCTCGGTAAAGCGCGTCGCCGCGGGAGCCGACTACACGCTCAAACTCTTCTGCACCCCGGTTGTCGTCCTGCACAACCCCTACAATGTTCGGCTCCGTCTCAAGCCGGCTGGGGCTCCAGAGCCGGACGCACGAGCCGCGGGAGCCGGGGCCCGCGTCTCCTTCACCGAGCTCTGGGGAGTTTCGTTCTACCTCCGAACCCACATCGGGAATGACCCGATGAATAAGGGTTATGAGACCCGGGGCGTGCGAGCCGACAACGTTTTCTCTGTCAAGACAACCTCCTCAAACTCCAACGCCGAGAACTTCACCGCCATCCTCCCCGAGACGGTGCTTGAGCCCGGCGAGATGGCGGTCTTCTCGGCGCGGGAGGCAGTGCCGGCCAACACCCTCGCCGTGGGCGGCCTTCCTGGCGTGCCCGTGCTCAAGATGGAGCGGGGTTTCTACATCACCGGTGGCTTTCACGCCGACTTCTTCACCAACGCCCTTACCAGCGCGGGCACGCCCAACGGTGCGAGCACCCCCTCGCTCCCACGCTTCCTCGCCCCAGGAGTCGACCCAATCCTTCCTAACGGGGATATGGTCACGACATGGATCGGCTACCGCGACATGTACTGGCACCACTGGCTCTACCTCAGCTCCGGCTGGAAGCAGTCGCTCGCTGGCGACCGGGTCAGCGCGCCAGGCGACGACCTCGGACGCAACGAAGTCATCGGCACGCGCAAGAGTAACTCCCGCGCAAGTTACGGCCTGATGGTCAACATAGGTTCCTTTGGCAGCAGCAACGGCAAGGACTTCTTCGGCGACCCCGGGTCGCAGTCACACCCCGTGACCATCGGGCCGATGCTAAACATCCGCGACTTCTCCTCTCCAGGGACTCCAGGCGCGGTCATCGGGAGCATCGACACACGGATGCGTATGCCTGACACCACCCGGTCAACCACCTATGACCGCGCGGTCCTGCCCTGGGCATCCGCTCAAGCAACGCCCACTCCAGCGCCGAACCCGGTGTGGCTCTTCAGTAACCCCCTGGCCCAGACCTCGACCGCCCCCAGCCAATTGACCGGGGGTGGTGCCATGCCCTCCATCGGCGCACCGAGCCTACGCACGCAGGTGATGGGCGGCGATGAACTCGGCCTAAATGGAGCGGCGACATCATGGAGTAACCTGCTGCAGATTGACACTACCCGGGCCGACGGCGGAGCCGCTCTCGGCGGATTCTCCCACGGCGCCCAAGGGGTCAACCGGGCGGTCGCCATCGAAATTCCGACCACTGCCCCGCTCTCGCTTGGGCAGTTCATGCACGCGAACGTCAACGTCTGGGACTGGTTCCCCTATCGCACAGTGGGCAACTCCTTCCCGCCACTGGTCACCCCAGTGGACAAGACATGGACCCATAGCACTGGGGCCTACAAGGGAGGGCACACTTTCCCTGATATGGCCTGGCTCATGAACAATGCGCTCTGGGACGGTTTCTATTTCTCTGGCGCCGCGCCCCGCCTCCGCGCCAGCCGCTCGGGCGACTACAACAGTGTCCGCCTTCAATCGACCCAAGAAGTGCTGGATGCCTTCGCCGCTGGCTCCCAACCCCTGGCAAACCCACGGATGCGCCTCGTGCAACCCACTGGCCAGCCGCGTGCGGCTGATGCCTTCGCCGCGCCCGGCTTCCACACCCCGGACGGCTCCAATGCGCCCGACGGCCACCGTCGGATGGCGAACTACCTCCTCAATCAGGGCACGCTGAACGTCAACTCGCTCTCCGTCGAAGCCTGGATCTCGCTCCTAACCTCGGTGCGGCAGGCAGGCCTGGGGTCGGGCGGCGCGGGCGAAGTCCGCTTCCCCCGCTTCATCGGCACACCCGCCCAGCAGGCGGCGGCTCGTAACATCCGCGACAGCAGCTACTGGAACGGCTTCGTCAGCCTCAATGACACTCAGGTCCGCGCGCTGGCCGAGGCCATCGTGGAGGAGGTTCGGGCCCGGTCGCGCTTCCACGTGCGCACCGAGCGCGACCAAGAATACCCCCCGACCTCGCGCCGTTTCCGCGGCTTCCCGACATCCCTCAATCCCGGGACTCCTTTCCTCGGAATTGCGGAATTCGTTAATCGCTTCCTGGGTCCCACCAAACGCGCCGGAGCCCACATCAGCTCAGGTCTCGCTGAGACTCGCTCGCTCTACATCACGAACATCGTCGCGAATGAATCCCCCAGCCCCAGTTACCCGACCGAGGCCGCAGCCGCCCGCTGGATGTTCCACTCTGGCACGCTCGAGTCCGCCATAGCTCGGGCGGACAAAGTGCTCGGTTCCGCTGGGCTCGCAAACGCCCCTACCGGCGCGGCTGCCATCGTGGCTGCGGTCTCCCACAACTGGACTTACCTCGTGTCGGGAGGCAAGCGAACCGGCATGCCCCCGGGCTCCTACATGAAGAACGTGGAGTCGCTCAATCCCGTGACCAACGACAACCGTTCGCACACCGGCTTCGGCGCGCCGGGTTGTCTCTTCCAGGGCGACCTTCTGCAAGCCCTCGGTCCTGCCCTAGCCTCGCGCTCAGACACCTTCGTCATCCGTGCCTACGGCGACGGTGCCACGCTGGCCGAGGCATCCTCGCGACCCAACTCCGCCGTGCTCGAGCTGGTCGTGCAGCGTATCCCGGAGTTCATCGACTCGCGCAATGCCCCCGAGACCCGTCCGAGCGATCCCACCCTAAGGGTTGTCAACCGCGCGCTTGGCCGGCGCTTCAAGGTCATCTCCGCTCGCTGGCTCACCCCGGGTACGGTCTAATCACCGAAGATCACCCAACGACCCATCATCTTCCGTCATGGAATCCCTCACCATCACCGCTGTCACCAAGGCCTTCCCCGCCAAGCCCAAGCCCCACGTGGCGCTCGACGGCATCGAGTTGGCCATCCGGCCTGGCGAACTCTTCTTCCTGCTCGGAGCCTCAGGCTGCGGCAAGACCACCCTGCTCCGCTGCATCGCCGGCCTAGAGACCCCGACCTCCGGGACTATTCGGTTCGGCGAGCGCGATGTGACCAACCTGCCCCCGCACCTACGCGAGGCGGCGATGGTCTTCCAAAGCTACGCGCTCTGGCCCCACCTGACCGTGGCCCAGAACGTGGCCTTCGGCCTAGAGGAGCGCAAAGTACCCAAGGCGGAGGTTGAGCGGCGCGTGAACGAAGCCCTCGCTGGCGTACGCATGGGCGAGTTGGCTAGTCGCAGCATCGACCAACTCTCCGGCGGCCAGCAACAGCGCGTAGCCCTCGCCCGTGCCCTTGTGGTACGGCCGAGAGTCCTGCTGCTCGACGAGCCCCTCTCCAACCTCGACGCCCAGTTGCGCGTCGAGATGCGCCGCGAGATCCGACGCATCGTTAAGGAGAACGGACTGACCGCCATCTACGTGACCCATGACCAAGAGGAAGCCCTCGCCATGGCAGACCGTATGGCCGTACTCCACAAGGGTAAGCTCGCCCAAGTCGGCACGCCCGAAGAGATCTATCGCCGACCCGACAACGCCCACGTGGCCAAGTTTATCGGCGAGACTAATCTCGTGGCAGGTACAGTGACATCCCTCGCGGCGAATCTCGTCCAGGTCGAGACCGCCGCCGGAACCCTAAGCGCAAGCTTCGGCTCCTCGGGGTGGCGTCCCACCGTCGGCGCATCCGTCCAACTTTCCATCCGGCCCGAGGGCTGGTCGGTCGCCGCCGCCGGCACCGCCGGCTCCGTGTCTGGTACTATCACTGATCAAGTCTACCTCGGTCAGCGCGCCCAACTCACGGTGAGCACCGCGCTCGGCGAGCTGCAGGTGCTGCGGCTCAACCCCGAGGGTCCTGCTCCGGTCGGCTCGCAGGTCAGCCTGCTCGCCCAGGCGGACAATGTCATTGTCCTCCCGGCATGACCTCCCACCGCCCCATCCTCGCGGTCGCTGGGCTGCTCGCCCTACTCGTCGCCGTCCCCATCCTGCTGCGCGACAATAGCACGCAGGCGCACGATACTGGCGCGCGGCGCCTCGTCATCATTACGCCGCACGGCGAGTCCATCCGAAAGGAGTTCGGCGAAGCCTTCGCGCGGCACCGTCTAGCGACCAAGGGCGAGGCTGTCTATGTTGACTGGCGCTCACCCGGAGGCACCTCCGAGATTCGCATGGTGCTCGACGCTGGCTACAAGGCGGCGGACGAGGAAGGTCGGCCAGGGGTCGGCATCGACATCATGTTCGGCGGCGGTGTACCCGACTTCGCCAGCCAAGCACGTCACGGACGCCTCGTGCCTCTCGACGTACTCGTGCGTCAGCCAGGATGGTTCGGCCCCGAGGCCCCCATTCCACCCAACTTCACCGGCGAGAACTTCATGGCCGCCGACCGCACCTGGGTTGCCTCCTGCCTCTCCCAGTTCGGCATCTGCCTCAGCCCCGCAGGTTGGAAAGCGCTTGGGCTACCGCCCGCCCGCGGCTGGCGCGACCTGACCCACCCGTCACTCAACGGCAAGCTGGCCCTAGCCGACCCGACCAAGAGCGGCTCGGTCGCTCGCTCCTTCGAGCTCATCGTCCATGCCGAGATCCAGCGCAGCCTCGCCGACCCCTCCCGCGCCGCCCTCGGTGAGGCGGAGCGCGTCGCACTCGGATGGCGCGACGGCTTGGTGCTGCTCCAGCGAATGGCAGCCAATGCCCGCTACTTCACGGATAACGCTGGCAAGATCCCGCAGGACGTCGCCCACGGCAACGCCGTCGCCGGGATGAGCATCGATTACTATGGCCGTGCCTACGAGGACCACCTCAACCGCCCGGGTGAGATCCGCATCACTTGGTTCGCACCCGAGCAGGGCACTACGGTCAGCGCCGATCCCATCGCAGTGCTGAAAGGCGCTCCGGAATCCACTCTCGCGCAGGACTTCGTCGAGTTCGTGCTCAGCCCAGCCGGCCAGCGACTCTGGCACGCGCCCCGTGGCAGCGAGGGCGGGCCGGTCTGGCGCGAGCTCCACCGCCCGCCCGTACGCCGAGACCTCAACCTACCTCGCGCAGGAGAGCCCGGTGGCTGGGCCGACGTCTATGGCGCTGGACCCCACCTCGTCTACCGCCCCGAACTCACCGCCAAGAGCTTCAACTCTCTCCGCCGCATCGTGCGGGCGATGTGCATCGACAGCCACGAGGAGTTGCGTGAGGCCTGGTCCGCCATCATCGCGGCAGGCATGCCGCCCGAGGCCCTCGCCATCCTGAACGACATGTCCTCACTCCCCTATCGCACCGGCGGAGCGGGTGACCCTTTGCTCGACAACGCGGACCCGCTGGTCGTCGCCCATCGTATGCGTGAACTGGCCGATGGCTTCCGCGCCAACTACCTGCGCGCAGCCAAGGTCGCCCGCGAGTCCACCCCCCGCCGCTGAACCCGCCATGAGCCGTCGCACCGCCTGGATCCTCCTCATCGCCGTGACCGTCAGCATGGCGATCGGCTTCGTCTACCCCGCCTTCAGCGTCCTCCAGGAAGCCTTCATCCACCTCGGCACAGGCAAGCCCACCCTCGATTACCTCGGGATGATTTTGAAAGACCCCGTCTACCGGGAGGGTCTTGGAAATTCCCTACTGCTCGGCCTCTGCACGACCTTCCTCGCGCTCGCCATCGCCCTCCCCTTGGCGGTACTCAACCACCGCCACGACTTCCCCCTGCGGCGCGTCCTCGCGCTCGCAGTGCTTGCACCGATGATCCTCCCGCCCTTCGTGGGAGCAGTCGGCATCAAGCACATCATCGGGGTCGAGGGCTCGCTCAACGCTGTCCTTGGTTCGCTCGGTCTCATCCCCGAAAGCGGTCCAGTCGACTGGATGGCCAAAGGACGCTTCGCCGGCATCGTGCTGATGAACGGCCTCTGTCTCTATCCCATCCTCTACCTCAACCTCTCGGCCTCCCTCGCCCAACTCGACCCGGCCCTGGAGCAGGCCGCGGAGAACCTCGGCTGTCGCCCCTGGCGTCGATTCCTCCGCATCACCCTGCCCCTCATTCTGCCCGGCATGTTCGCCGGTGGGTCGCTCGTCTTCATCTGGGCCTTCACTGACTTAGGCGTCCCCCTGGTCTTCGATTACACCCGCGTGGCCTCGGTGCAAATCCTCGACGGCATCAAGGGCCTCGACCGCAACCCCCTACCCTACGCACTCACCGCCGTGGTGCTCATCATAGCCGCCACGGTCTTCCTGCTCTCCAAGCTGCTCTTCGGCGGCAAACGGGCCGCCAGCGCACCCCGACCCCGCATGCAATCCGCGCCTGCCCGCCTCGGCGGATTGGCTGGTTGGGCCTGCACCGCATTCTTCGTCGGCATCACCTTCATCGCCACCCTGCCCCACCTCGGTGTGCTGATGCTCTCCATCGCTTCGAGGTGGCATGGCACCGCGCTCCCGGACGAGCTCACTCTGGCACATTGGGAGGAAGCCCTTGGGAGTGCGCTCGTCGTGCCCTCGATCCAGAACAGCCTAGCCTACGCAGGGACCGCGACAGTCATCGCGCTATTGGTCGGACTAGCTTCAGCCTGGGTGGTGGTACGTTCGGACCTCCGGGCCCGCCACCTGCTCGACACGCTCACCATGATGCCGCTGGCCGTGCCCGGCCTCGTGCTCGCCTTCGGCTACTTGGCGCTGTCGCAGGAGGGCAAGCCCTTCCACGGGCTGATTGGGGATAATGGAAGTCCCTTCCTGTTGCTGGCCCTCGCCTACGCCATGCGGCGACTGCCGTATGTGATGCGCTCCTCAGTGGCTGGCCTTCAGCAAAGCGACCCCGTACTCGAGCAAGCCGCACGGTCGCTGGGCGCGAGCGCGTGGTCGACCTTCCGGCGCATCTCCCTGCCGCTGCTCGCGGCGCACCTCGCGGCGGGCTGCATCTTGGCCTTCGCCTTCGCCATGCTGGAGGTGAGCGACAGCTTGATCCTCGCCCAGCAGGCCGAGCACTATCCCATCACCAAGGCGACCTTCGCCCTGCTGACGACACTGGGCAACGGCACGGAGCTGGCCGCGGCGCTCGGCGTGTGGTCGATGGTCTTCCTCTCGACAGCGCTCATCGGCGCAGCCCTGCTTGGTGGCAAGCGGGGCGGGTTGAGTGGGTAGAGACGCAGGCGGTGCCTGCGGGAGTCGCGATCTGCAATCGCTGGAGTCGCAAGCCGGAGGCTTGCTGGTGTCGCGGGCTTTGCCCGCTGGTGTCGCGGCTGCGCTGCTGGGGTCGCAGGCGCAGCCTGCTGGGAGAGGCTGCGCGCGTAGCGAGTCTAGCACCAGTCACCGGTCACCGATGCATTGATGGGGGCTGACACGGACGCCTAGGGGCAGGCCTCCCTACCCGAGGCAGGGGAGGCAGGGTGCATTGGGTAGGGACGTCTCACCGAGACGTCCGGGGATTATCGAAGGCGGTAAGGCAGACGCCTA
>JBFZFD010000063.1:0-5177 GCA_041306485.1 Opitutia bacterium
CGCGGACCTCGTAGATGTCGTGGCCGTTGATCAGGTCCCAGTCCATGCCGTAGCCCTCGGCCCGCTGCGCGAGAGATCCGGGGTGTGCGGTGGAGCGCTCCTGGGAGGTACCCATGGAGTAGCCGTTGTTCTCGATGACAAAGATGACGGGGATGTCCCACAGCGCCGCGAGGTTATAGGCCTCGTGGACCGCGCCCTGGTTGACCGCGCCGTCGCCCATGAAGGTTAGGCAGCAACCCTTGAGCCCCTTGTATTTGAGGGCATAGGCGATACCGGCGCCGAGCGGTGCCTGGCCGCCGACGATCCCGTGGCCACCCCAGTAGTTCTTGTCGGGGGCGAAGTAGTGCATCGAGCCACCCTTACCTTTAGAGCAGCCGGTGGCCTTGCCCTGAAGCTCGGCCATGCAGCTATTCATGTCCATGCCCGCCATCAGCGCATGGCCGTGGTCGCGGTAGCCAGTGATGAGGTGGTCATCCTTACCTAGGACCGAGAGGGTGCCCACCGCGATGGCCTCCTGGCCGACATAGAGGTGGAGGAACCCGCCAATCTTGCCCTGCTGGTAGGTGCGGATGCAGCGCTGCTCAAAATGGCGGATGCGCGCCATCTGGGTGTAGAGTCGGATCTTGTCTGCTTTGGTCAGACTGGCGTTGACCGGGTCCTTCGCGTAGGCCGAGGGGCCGGGGGCGCGCTTAAGGGACTCGGGATGGGTGAGGGCGTTGGGCTTGGCCACGGCGGTTGGGGTGGGATTGGACGGTGCCAGCGGGAGAAGGTCAAGCGAGAGGGAGGATGGGCGGGATTTGCCTTGACCGTCTGCCCCCTCCCTTTCCCTCTTGAACCTTCCCCATGGAGCCGGGTCCCGACCACGCCGAGCGAGAGCTCATTGTCCAAAACAAGATGGGCATTCACACCCGTCCGGCTGCCCAAATCGTGCGCCTCGCCAACCGCTACCCGGATGTCGAGCTCAACGTCGCCAAGGACGACGAGACCGTCAACGGCAAGAGTATCATGTCCCTCATGATGCTCGCCGCTGGTCAGGGCTCCCGCCTTCGCTTCGCCGCCAAGGGACTCGGCGCCATCGCTTTACTTGGGGAGATGGAGTCGCTGTTCGCCCGCAAATTTGACGAGAACTAAGCCGTGCTGGCCCCCCTCCTCGCCCTCCTGCTGAGCGCGACCGCCGCCCCGAGCGCCGCGCCCCAGTCACTTCCGGACAACGAGGTCCCGCGTTACCTCCGCGGTGGCGAGTTCGCCGAATGGTCCCGCTCTCGCCAGCTCTTCGATGCTGGCCAATCCCGCTTAGCCCAGGGGACTAGTATCATCAACACGCCCCGCACCCCCATGGCTGGGAGGGGCTTCGAGACTCCGGCCGAGGCCAAGGCTCGCGGCGAGCGCATGGTCGCCGAGGGGCACGAGCAGATCGACCGGGCCAACGTCACTCTTCGGCGCCTGCGGCTCACCGCCGCCCAGCGCTTCGCCGACCTCACCAAGACGGTTAACGACGCCGCCGACTTGCCCGCTCAGTCCTGGCAGGAGGGCCTACTGCTCTCCACCGTGCGCGGGGTCAAGTCAGCTCGCGACGCCGGCTGCATCCTGCACCACCTCGTCGGCGCCTGGTCCTTCGACGAGCAAGGCGTCGCGCGAGACAACCCATCCCTCCAAGAAACCTTCCGCGCTGCCTGGGCCAAGGCTCAGGCCGAGCGAGATTTCCTCCAAGCCGTTCCTTCTGGCGGCTACCGCCTGTCCCCGCCTGCCACCGAGGGTGCCCCCCCAGCCTTCGCCTCTGACTGGGTCACCCCCGATCGCCCTGGCGCGACCGCCATCGCCTGGCTCGAGGTCCATACGCTCAATGCCGGAGCCTCGCTGGTTTTCCTGCGCGTCGCCGACGCGCACAGCCTACGCCTGCTCGCCTCAGAGGCTTTCCTTGCGGCACCCGACGGTTCCAAGCCCGCCTTCCGCGGCACCCTCAGCCTTCGCGACGACCGCAGCTTCCTTCCCCGCCTCTCCGGCCAGACCACTTGGCGGCTCGGCTATGCGCCCGGCACGCCTGCTCTCGGCGCAGCCATCCTGCGCCACCTCTGCCATCGACTCGGGCATGTCACGGTCTGGGCGGACGATGCCCTAGGCGGTCTGCTCCCTGGTTCCGCCGGTCCTGCCCGATTCAATGCCAACTGGGAATTTAAGCCTCTCGAGGCCCTTGCTCCAGTCAAGGGAGCCGCGCCCGTGCCTGCCCCCGCCCTTCAGCGTGCCTACCGACTCTCCTCCTCGGCTTCCGGCCAGACGGTCGAGGTTGGCGAGCTCGCCCTGCGCCTCGATGCGGTGGCCCCACCTTCCGCTCGCTGATCAGCCTGGTCGCCGGCTCGCCTGAGTCTCGCGCAACAGCCGGCGGATCTTGGGCTCTGCGCGCATGCGATGTCCGGGTGACATTCGGTCAATGAAAAGCACGCCCTGACAGTGGTCATGCTCGTGCTGGATACACCGCGCGAGCAAGCCCGTGGCCACCAAGCGATGCGGCGCGCCGGTCAAGTCCCGGAAGTCGACTGCCACGCGCTCGACTCGGTCGACATGCCCGCGCACACCTGGGAAAGAAAGGCAGCCCTCGTCCACCGTCTCAGATTCGCCTGGGAGAATCGTCACCTCGGCATTGGCCAGCGCCATCGGCATCAGCGCCGAAGGATCGGTCACAGGTCGGCCGTCAAACTCCAGCGGCTCCGAGTTGTGGCTGGTGTCGAGGACGAACAATTGGAGCGAACGGCCGACCTGTGGCGCCGCTAGTCCGATCCCACTCGCCGCGCGCATCGTCTCGACCATCTCGCGTGCGAGTCGAGCCAGCTCGCCATCGAAGGCGCGCACCGGCTCGCCCCGGGCGCGTAGTACCGGGTCGCCGTAGTTGACAATAGGTAACACGGCCATGGTCACTTGGAGCGGCCGTAACCGCCCTCCTCGCAGGTGCGCACAAAGCCCTCGGCCTTGCGGCGCAACTCGTCCCAGCGCTTACGCAGATGCCGGCTCTCGACCGCGTCTATCTCGCTGTCGTCCGTCGCCTGGACGACGTTGGCGATGAGTAAACTGAAGTCACGTACGAGACCGTTCGCGGCGCGCCCAAGGTTGGGTTCGGACTCTGGCTTCTCCGGGGCGAAGCGCCCCCCGGCCCGTCGGCAAAGCCACTCGATAATACTCGGGTCGGCGGTCGCCGCCGAGAGGAGGGCGGCACGCTCGAGCGGATTGGGCTGGCCGCTGCCACCCCCGCTCGGCTCGCGCCACTTATAAAGGAGGGAGGTCGATACGCCGAGTTGGGCTGCGACCTCGGCATGCGCCGCTTGGCGCGTGCCACCGGCGGCTACCGCCCGGTCGCCGGCCGAGCGCAGGGCGTCGTCCACGACCTCGTGGGCGTGTCGGACGGCGGACTTGGGCCGGGCGGGTGCTTTCCTTGCCATGCTTCCTTGCTAGGCATTGACTGCCTCCTGGGCAAGCCCGCCGAGGGTTTCGGAAAAGGTGGACGGGGCCCGGCTAGCCAGTTGAATCACCCTATGTCATTTCTTCCGTTGGCCGCCCTCTTCCCTGATTCGGGGTTCGGCGTGCCGCTCGCCCTCGTCCTCGCGGCCCTCATCCTCATCGCTGCCGAGTTCTTCCTGCCCGGAGCCATTGTCGGCACGATCGGTGCGGTCATCGGGCTAGTCGGGCTCGCCATGGCCGCGAGCCACGGCCTGACCGAGTTCCTTGTTCTCGCCACAATCTTCGTGCTCGGCGTCATCGGCGAGATTCTCCTTTTCCGACGTCTCGTGCCTAACATGGCTAAGCGCCTTGGCATTGCCAACCCGACTGCCGACACTGGCTCCGCTGTCCCCGGCGCTGGCTCCTTCGCCGCCCTCGTCGGCCGGGAGGGCACCACGCTTACCGCCTTGGCCCCGACTGGCATGGTCGAGGTGGCTGGGCGCCGCGTCGAGGCAACCTCGGCCGATGGCTTTCTCGACAAGGGCACCGCTGTGACCGTCTCCGACACCAGCCCGGGCGGCATCGTCGTCCGCCGCTCCCTCTAATTTTACCATGGACCCCGCTATCCTCAAAATCCTCGCCTATGTCGCTCTCGCGGCCGTTGGCATCCTCGTCCTCTTCCTTCTCGGGTTCCTGCCCGTCTGGACTCGCGCCCAGCTGGCCGGCGCCGGCGTCGGGCTCGGCGAGCTCCTCGGCATGCGGCTTCGCGGTGTGCCCTACGCCGTGGTGGTCGATGCCCGCATCGCCGCTTCCAAGGCTGGCCTTCCCATCGGTATCGACATGCTCGACGCGCACTACCTCGCTGGCGGCAACATCGTCCAGACCGTGCAGGCGCTCATCGCCGCTCAGAAGTCCGGCATGCCACTCGACTGGAAGCGTGCTTGCGCGATCGACATCGCCACCCGCGGCACCAACAAGTCCGTGCTCGAGGCCGTGCTCACCTCGGTCAGCCCCAAGGTCATCGACTGCCCCAACCCCTCCAGCGGTCGCGCCACCATCGACGCCGTCGCCAAGGACGGCATCCAGGTCAAGGTCAAGGCCCGCGTCACCGTCCGTACCAACCTCGAGCGCTTCGTCGGTGGCGCCCAAGAGGAGACCATTATCGCGCGCGTCGGCGAGGGCATCGTCACCACCATTGGCTCCTCCGACTCCTATAAAACCGTGCTCGAGAATCCCGACCGTATCTCCAAGACCGTGCTTCAGCGCGGCCTCGATGCCGGGACCGCCTACGACATCCTCTCAATCGACATCGCAGATATCGACGTCGGGGAAAACATCGGCGCCCAGCTTCAGGAAGCCCAGGCCAACGCCAACAAGAACATGGCACAGGCCGAGGCCGAAATCCGCCGCGCGGCCGCCGTCGCCCTCGAGCAGGAGATGAGCGCCCGCGTCGAAGAGATGCGTGCCCGCCTCGTCGAGGCTGAGTCCCAGGTGCCGCAGGCCCTCGCTGAGGCCCTGCGCACGGGTAAGATGGGCTTCATGGACTTCTACCGGATGGAGAACCTGCGGTCCGACACCGACATGCGTCGCGGCATCGCCGGCACCGGCGATACGCCCAAGGCCTAAGCGCCCCCGCGCATGGAGCTCCTGCTCATCGCCGGCATCATCGCCCTGCTTCGCTGGGTGGCGGGCAAGATGTCGGAGGATCCCGCGGCAGAAGAGGTCGCCAACCTCCCCCCTCCCGTCCC
>JBFZFD010000064.1:0-6646 GCA_041306485.1 Opitutia bacterium
CGCGGCAACAAGGTGGGGGCATCCCTCGGGGACTTCGACCAAGGAGGATTGGCCCGTCGCATCCATCTTGGGCTCCACGCCGACAGTCCTTATCCACGGCGGACGAGTGATGTGGTCGCCCTGTTGGTGCACGACCACCAGGTTCATGTCCATAACGTGCTTGTGGCTGCAGCCCAGAGTTCGCGCATCGCCCTGCATCGATGGCCCGTCATGAAGGAGGTGCTCCGGCTACCCAGTGATGCGCCACTTTCCGGTTCCTGCCTGCTCATCCTAGAATCAGACACCCGCAAGGTAGTCCGGGCCTTACTTGGCGCCGATGATGCTCCCTGGCCTGGGATGGAGGTGAGCGCGGACCCAAGCTTCGCCGCCGCCTATGCCAAAGGACGTAAAGTCGACCATGACGGTCGATCTTTGCGTGACCTTGACCTTCGCTCGGGCCTCTTCATCCACCGCTGCAGCCCACTCATCTACAGCGCGACTTTCCGGGCGTTGCCTCCAGAGTTGTCCAGCCGCGTGCTGGAGAAATTGGACCACGGCCTGCGTTCGACATCCCTTGATCCCGATCTCGCCCATCTGACGTCGCTGCAGCGGCGGACCCTGCGCCAAATCCTCCGCCAGACTTTCGAGGGGTTGCCGTCCTCCTGGGGAGGCTAGGGTAATCCCGGCGTTGCCAGACATCGGTCTGGCCGGCACGTTCAACCTCGTGCAACCGAGAGAGTCCGCTCCCGCTAAGCTTAACCTGTCCCTCGCGGTGACCGGCCGCCAGCCCGACGGCTTTCATCAGTTGCTCAGCTTGGTCGCACCCCTCGCGCTTGCGGACGACCTAAGCTGGGAGTCCGGCGGCACCGCGGATGAACTCAGTTGTGACGATCCCTCGCTTCCCACGGGTGCCGACAACCTTGTCCTGCGAGCCGCCGCGGCCTTCCGGCGGCGTCATCCAGCGGCTGCCATGGGGCATTGGCATCTTACCAAGCGTATCCCATATGGGGCTGGACTCGGCGGCGGAAGCTCCGATGCCGCCGCGGCCCTCCGACTACTCAATGGCGTCTCGGGCTTTCCCTTCTCCCTGCACCAGCTCCGGGAGATTGCCTCGGAGGTCGGTTCCGACTGTGCCCTCTTCATCGAGCCCACCTCCGCCGTGATGCGGGGCAGGGGAGAGCAGGTCACGCCCTTGGCGGGAAAGGTGGCCGAGGCCCTGCGGGGTCGTGAGGTGGTGCTGTGTAAACCAGCCTGGGGAGTTTCCACCGCCGAGGCCTATGCCTGGAAGGCTGCTCGGGGCGACTACCAGGACATCGCGCAGGCCGAGCGTGGCCTGGCCGAGGCCTTAGGCTCTCCCGACCCGCTGAGGGCATTGATTGCCCTAGGTAATGACCTTCAGGCGGTCGTCGCCACCCGTCATCCAGCCCTGCAGGAGGGCTTAGACCTCTTGCTGCATCGCTTCGGGGTCCGCGCGGCCATGACCGGCAGTGGCAGTGCCTGTTTCATGCCTGCAGAGGGAGCGCCAGCGGCAGAAAGCCTGCAATCCGTGCTCGGGGAGGCCTGGGGCCCTGGGGCCTGGGTTAAAACTACCCGCCTTTCCTGAGTCTTTTGGACTTGAGCGAGTCGCCTCAAGTCGCCAAACCCTACCTTCTCCACCATGGGAAGCCTCAAAAAGAAGCGCCGCCTGAAGATGAACAAGCATAAGCGCCGTAAGCGTTCTAAGGCCTCGCGCCACAAGAAGCGTCTTTGGGGCTGAGCCCTGCGGGGCCCCTTGCCGAGGCGACTTTGGTCGCCTCTTTTCTTTTGGGCCTTTTTGACCTTGCCCGCGGATACCCCGGGGGGTATCCCAACCCTTCAACCACGTCACAACCATGTCCCGCGAAACCGTCATTCTCGAGTGCACCGAAGCCCGCAAGGAAGGAAAGCGCCCCTCGCGCTACATGACCACCCGCAACAAGAAGCTCTCCCAGGACAAGGTCGAGAAGTTGAAGTACAACCCCTCCCTGCGCCGCCACACGCTGCACAAGGAGATCAAGAGCTGAGGTTTTCCTTCTCCCCAAGAAGCCCCGGTTATCCGGGGCTTTTTGTTGGCTACGACCATTTACCCTAGGAATGGCCGTGGATGACCGAAGCGACAAACTCTCTGTCTCGATGGTCCGACTCAGCTCCGATACCCCCGAGCTCCCCCAGCCTAGGCGCTTTCCTTGCGCCGATTGGCTCGCCAGGCCTCGCGATGGTTCCGAACCCAATCGACCAGCGCTTGCTCGAAGCCGATGTCTGAACCGACCTTTTCGGACTCGATCCACTTGTGCCTGAGGATTTCGTCCCTTTCGGCGAGGAAGTCTGCATACTCGGAACGACCTTCCGGCGAAGGTGAAGGGGAGGGCTCGCTCATTGTCCGATAAGCTGGAGGAGGCGGAGGGCCAGGGCGTGGAAGGCCTTGGCGGGG
Organism: Opitutia bacterium; assembly: GCA_041306485.1. Taxonomy (GTDB): domain Bacteria; phylum Verrucomicrobiota; class Verrucomicrobiia; order Opitutales; family UBA953; genus UBA8828. Next base: position 2,429 of record JBFZFD010000064.1, read on the forward strand.
AGGGAGTCGGGATGGCTGATCACCGCGGGGATGCCATGGTCACCGCCGAGCCGGACCAGGGGGTCGAGGGGTACTTCGCCGAGGAATTCGGTCTCGAGTTGGGCAGCGACCTTCTGCCCGCCACCTTGCCCGAAGAGGTGCTGCCGGCGACCTTGGTCGTCGGCGAAGTAGCTCATATTTTCGATAACGCCGAGCAGGGGGACCTTGACCTGCTGGAACATGGCGGCGCCTCGGAGGGCGACAGAGACGGCAGCGGTCTGGGGGGTAGTGACGATGATGGCGCCGCTGAGGGCCATCGACTGGGCAATGGAGAGCTGGGCATCGCCGGTGCCCGGAGGGAGGTCGACCACGAGTACGTCGAGTTCGCCCCATCTGACATTTGAGGCGAACTGCGAGATGGTCTTCATCACCATCGGTCCGCGCCAGATGACGGGCGAGTCCTCGTCGATCAGCAGCCCCATTGAGATGGTCCGGATGCCGAAGTTGGAAGGGGGTAGGAGCACGTCTCCGTCGACCATGGGACGTCCCCGCACGCCCAGCATCAGGGGGATGGAAGGGCCATAGATGTCACAATCCATCAGGCCGACCCGATCGGGATGTCCGCGCTCCGTGAGGATACGGGCGAGGGCGGCAGCGAGGTTGACCGAGACAGTGGACTTACCCACCCCTCCCTTGCCGCTGGCAACGGCCACGATGGCCTTCACCTTGCCGACGCCTGCTTCGGAGCCAGGACCCTTGACGACCTGGGCGGCTAAGGGTGCGGTCTTGGGGACGCTAACGGACACGGTGACCTCCGGGTCGGGGAAGCCGGCCGACTGGAGGGCGGCAATCGCGTCGGCGTGGATGCGCCGGGGAATCTCGGGGTCGGCGGTGGTAACGGCCAGACCGACGGTCACCTTGCGACCGGGGGCGACCTCGATGCCCCTGACCAGGCCAAAGGAGACGATGTCCCGGCTGAAGCCAGGGTAGCGCACGGCGCGGAGGGCGTCCTGGGCGGCTTGGGTTTCGGTCTCCATGGTGCGTGGTTGAACTGTGAAGGATTGGGCATTAACTTGCGGTCTCAACCTCCTATTCCAAATCCTTTCGTCCATGTCCCCCTTGCCCGCCATTCTCCTCGCCTTGGTCCTCTCACTCCCCTCCCTCTGGGCCCAGGGAGGCGTCACCATCACCGATGACGTGGCTGCCCAGGTCTCCGCCCAGCGCATCCAGGTGCATATCACCGGGACCGACGCCGAACTCACCGAGCAGGTCCGTCAGGCTCTCGGCCTACACGGAGCCTTTACCCTGACATCGAACGCGGGCGTGCGGCTGAGCATCGACCGCGCCGGCAATAGCGCGCGCGTGAGCAGCGCCCAGCCTGGCTATGCCTTCGAGGCCGATGTGCAAGGGCGCGATTCCACCGACCTTGCTCTGCGCGCCGCCGACGCGGCAGTGGTGGGTCTGGGCAAGCGCTTCAAACTCCTGCCGATGTTCGCCGAGACGCGTGTCGCCTTCCTCTCAAGGATTTCAGTGGGACGTCACGAGGTCTATGCTGGCAACCTCCTCATGCGGGGTGTGCGTCCGCTCACCCGGCTGAATTGCGACAACCTCGGACCGCGCTGGTCGGCCGATGGCAACCGTGTGATGTTCGTTAGCTACTTGAAGGGCGTGCCTGATCTCTATGCGGCCCCCTATCCCTTCGGTGAGCCGCGTCCGGTCATCGCAGGGATGCGCGGCACTCTCTCGGGCGGGGCCGCTTCCCCTGATGGGCGTCGCTTGGTTTTCTCCTCCTCCAATCTTGGCAAGACTCTCGACCTCTACGTGGCCGACGCCAACGGGGGCAATCGCCGCTGCATTGTGCGCAGCCCCGATCGGGTCGAGTCGGACGCCACCTGGTCGCCCGACGGCGCCCAGATTGTCTTCGCTGCCGGTGCCGGCGGATCTCCTCGCCTGCACGTCGTGCCCGCCGCGGGCGGAACGCCCACCCAGCTCTCCACTGGTGGGGGTTACGCCAGCGAGCCCTCCTGGAATCCGGTCGATCGCCAGCGCATCGCCTTCACCCAAGCAGGCGAGGGCACCAACAGTGTCGCCGTGCTTGATCTCAAGCAGGGCACTGTCACGGTCGCCGGGCAGGGCTCATCTGCCCTCGCTCATTCCCGCGCCAGCTGGTGCGCCGATGGCCGGCACCTCGTCGTTCAGACTCAGCGTCGCGGCACCGATGATTACTGGCTCTCGCTGGTTGACTCCGTCACGGGCAAGGTCAGCCGACTGACGGGCGAGGCTCTGCGTGGTTGCAAGCAGCCGGATTGCTGGTTCCCCCGCCGCTGAAGTTCAGTCGCCGATGGAGCGGTAGATTTCCCCGAGCTTGGAGAGGGATCCGTCCGGGCTGAACAGAGCGGCGGGCCCATTGCCGGGGTTGAAGTAGGCGTAGCGCTCGACGAAGCGAAGGCGCTCGAGGGTGCGCATCGCCCCGCGGAGGAAGCGTTGGTGGCCGCCGTCATCCGCGCCGGTGTACATCGCATTGAACTCCTTGATCCAGATGGGGAGCCGATAGGCCGAGTTGAGGTCACGCAGCCAGGCCTCGAAGGCGTCGGGACTGGCGCTTCGGTACCAGTGCACAACGAGGAAGTCGACCTTGAGGCGTCGGGTCTTGGCGCCCTCCATGAAGGCGCGCAGGTAGGCGCCGCCGCCGTTGTCGGATGAGTTGGACGGGGAGCCGACGCGCATGCCGCGCTGCTCGGCGAAGGCGGTCAGGCGCGGCCAAGCCGTCAGCGCTGCCTCGAGTTCGACATTACCCTGGTCTTTGCGCTCGGGCTCGTTGTAGCCGAGGATGGCCTTGGCCCCGCGGTCGTTGACCTGGCTAATCTCCACGTCGACCAGCGGCAGGCGGTTGCCCTTCACTTGCGGCACAAACTCATACCCCGGAGTTCCGGCTCCTCGGCATCCCCAGTTGTACCACCAAGCGCAGCCGAACTGCTCACGGGCGCTTGCCCGGTCTCCTCCCCAGCCCTTCTTGGGCGAGGGACGGGCGGGCCGCTCGGAGTCCGTCGAAGTCTGTGCGAGAAGGGAGGGGGCAATCCCTGTTGCGGAGAGTAGCCGGAGGGCGGAGCGGCGGTCCATGCTCCACTTCTGCCGTACTTCTGGCGGGAGGCAAGTCCTCGCCTTTAGGCGGGCGAGGCTGTGCGTTGCCGGAGCCGGTCGACGAGCACCGCGGCCACGATAATGGTCCCGGTCACCATACGCGTGGTACTCTCGTCGATACCATTGAGCCCGCAGCCAACCCGGATGACGGTCATGACAAGGGCTCCGACCAGGGAGCCGAGCACCGAGCCGACGCCTCCCCCGAGCGATGCCCCGCCGATGACCACTGCGGCGATGACATCCAGCTCGTAACCATTGGCCCCAGTGGGGTCGCCCTGGCCTTGGTTTGAGGCGAGCATTAACCCCGAGACAGCCGCGAATAGACCCCCGATGACATAGACAGAAAGCTTCACGCGTTGTACCGCTACGCCGCAGAGCCGCGCAGTCTGCTCGTTGGAGCCAACCGCTAAGACATGACGTCCGAAGACGGTGAAGCGGAGTACAGCGGCAGCGATTCCCGCGAGGGCGAGCATCAGCCAGCCGCCCGGAGGGATGACCAGCCATTCCCATCCCGGCGGGAGTCCGTTGAGCCAGAAGCGGAGCCAGCTTAGGTCCTGCACGTTGATGGGTTGGGATTCCGCTAGACCGAGTGCGACCCCGCGTAGGATCAGCAAGGTGCCGAGGGTGGTGATGAAGGGGATGAGCCCCGCACGAACGATGAGCAGTCCAATCAGCAGGCCGACTGCGGCACCCGCGCCGAGGGTGCCCAGCACCACCGAGGTTGCACCAAGCCCGGCCAAGGCGAGCTTCGCGGCGACGACCGAAGCGAGGGCGATGGCTGAGCCGACCGAGAGATCAATCCCCGCCGAGATGATGATGAAGGTCATCCCGATGGCGGCGATGCCGATGACCACCGACTGCTGGACGACTTGAGCGACGGCCTCGCGCGTGAAGATGGCGGAGTCAAGGAAGGGCGTGCCCTCCATCCGATGCTCAAGCAGCCCGAATCCAGCCCAGACGATGGCGAGCGCAAGTAGCGGTCCCAGGCTGGAGGCCAGACGGATGAGTCTCGGGAGGAAAGCGCGATTGAGAGGATGGGTCATGATCTCAGGAAAGCGAAGTGGCCTCGGCCATGAGGGACTCGGGCGTGATCTCCGC
>JBFZFD010000065.1:0-13228 GCA_041306485.1 Opitutia bacterium
CGCCGAATACTCAAGATGGCCGAGCGGCACGGCACTCACATCGTCTACCTGCGCGGCAACCACGACGACTTCATCGGTCGGTTACTCCCTCTTGCCATCGGGCGGATGGAGCTCGCCGAAGAGCACGTGCACGTCGCTGCCGACGGCTCCCGTTACCTCTGCGTCCACGGTGACGCCTTCGACGCTGTGACCACGAAGTTCCGCTGGCTGGCGGTCCTGGGTGATATTTCCTACCAGTTCCTCTTGGGCCTGAACCGGGTCTACAACCACTGGCGTCGCTGGCGCGGCAAGGAATACTTCTCCTTCTCCCAAGCCATCAAAGGTCGGGTCAAGTCCGCCGTCAGCTTCATCTCCGACTTCGAGCAGCATCTTCGCTCGCTCGCCGTCCGCCGGGGATGTGACGGCGTTATCTGCGGCCATATCCACAAGGCAGAGGACCGTCGCATCGGTCGCATCCGCTACCTAAATTCGGGAGACTGGGTCGAGTCCCTCACCGCGTTGGTCGAGGAAGCCGACGGCTCGATGCGGGTCGTTGGCCATCCTGAGCTCCTCGCTCGGGTCCGCGCTGCTCGCCAGGCCGCGGTTTCTGTCCCGGCATGACCGCTTCCATCCCTGTTCTCACCGCCGGTTTTGGTGAGGGTCACAACGCAGCCGCCCGTGCCGTCGCCGCCGCCCTCACCCGCCGTGCCGCCGAGGGTGCACCACCGCCGCTTCTGCGTGACCTCTTTCTCGACGCCTATGGTGAGGAGCGCTTCGCCCGTCAGCGCCGCGCCTACCTCGAGCTAGCCAACCGCGCGCCGCGGCTCTGGGCCTGCGTTTACCAGGCGCTCCACCTCCTTCCAGTCGAGCCATTGGCCGCACCCTTTCTCCGTCCTGTCCGGGCCAGCCTCGCCCGAGCCACGGCCGGCGCCGAGGTCGTGGTCAGCGCTTACCCCGTCTACGCAGATCTTCTCCGTCGGCAGCCGCTCCCTCCCTCCGGTCGCAGACCGACCTTGATCACCGTCGTGACCGACTCGCTGGCCGTCAACCGGGCCTGGCACCGCGCTCCTTCCGATTGGTGGGTGGCCCCCAACGAACCCACCGCACGCGTCCTCATCCGGCAAGGTGTCCCCGCCGAGCGCGTCCTTTCCTTGGGCTTTCCGGTGGACGCGCGTCTCGCTGCCACGCCCCTGCCTCCGGGTCCCCGGCCGCGCGTTTTGCTCATGTTGAACCCCGGCCGTCGGGACCCACTCGACCTTGTCCGGGCCGTGTCGGCCGAGGATGTTGAACTTACCGTGACCGTCGGGCGCGACGAATCGCTGCACGCCGCCGTCCTTCGCGAGGTCGGCGCTCGCGCTCGCGTCGTGGGTTGGACCGACCGGCTGCCCGAACTCATGCTCGAGCACGACCTTGTTCTGACCAAGGCGGGTGGTGCCACGACGCACGAGTGCATCGCGGCTAACATCCCTCTCGTATTCACTCAGGTCATCCCCGGACAGGAAGCCGGCAACGCCCAGCTCGTTACCGAAGCAGGGGGAGGGATGATGGGCCTGAATCCAGCCTCTGCCGCCTCCGCCATTCGTCGTCTTTTCGCCAGCGACCGCGCCGGTTGGTGGTCCTGCCGCCGCGCGCTTGCTCGGCTGGGCGATGCCGGGGGAGCCGACCGCGTCGTCGACCTCGTGCTCCGGGAGCTTCAAGCTCGCCGTGCGAGCGTCTCCGCTACCCGCGCCGCCAGCGCCGGTCCGACTCCTGGGGTTGCCGTCAGTTGATCAAGCGTGGCCTTCCGGATGGCCTGAATAGAGCCGAAGTGTTCCAGCAGTGCAGCTTTACGGGAAGGACCCAGTCCGGCAACTTCGTCGAGTAGCGACTCGCGTAGCTTGCGACCCCGCAGCTCCGCGTTGAAGTCGTTGGCAAAGCGATGGGCCTCGTCGCGCAAGCGCTGGACCAGCCGCAGTCCCTCGTGGTGGCGAGGCAGTCGCAGCTCGGTGCCGTCGGGCTTGACCAAGGTCTCCTCTTGTTTGGCGAGACCGACCAGCATCGGCGGGATGAGCGCGGCGTCGGCGAACGCCTCGAGGGCCGCGCTTACTTGGCCGATGCCGCCGTCGATGACCACGAGGTCGGGCTGTGCCCGCCCCTCCTTGGCCAGGCGAGCGTAGCGGCGGCCGACCACCTCGCGCATCGCCCGGAAGTCATCGTTGCCCTCGAAGCTACGGATGCGGAAGCGGCGGTAACCCGGCTTGTCTGGACGTCCATCAACGAACCTTACCATCGAGGCCACTGCAAGGGTGCCCGAGATATGGGAGATGTCGAAGCACTCCATTGTCGCGGGCGGCCCAGACAGTCCGAGGCATGCCGCTAGCGCGGCCAGCCCTGGTGTTCCATCGAGGCGGGGTAGGGGATCCTCGCGCACGAAGCGCCGGGCTCGCTCGGTGGTAGCGCGGATGGCCGAGAGTAGGTCGCGGCATTCCGCCGCGCGCTCGTAGTCGCGAGCCTCGGCCGCCTTGTCCATGTCTGCGCGAAGCTCTTCGGTCCACTCGCGCACTCGTCCCTCGAGGAAGGCGCAAGCAGCCGTTACTCTCCCCGCATACTCCTCCGCCGAGAGCACGTTGGGGTGAGCCTGGATCTCAGCGCGTGCATCGTCATAGACCTGCCAGCGACCATCGGCTAGCAGCTTCGGTTCGGCGTCTCCGAGCAGGATACCGAAGCGCCGGCGCATCTCCGTGAGGGTTTTCCGGACTTGGGGCGCGTGGGGGAATGGGCCGAAATACCGGGCGGACTCCGAAGTGCGGGCCCGCACGAGGCGGAAGCGGGGCAGGGGGTCATCTAGGTCGACGCGAATCTGCAGGAATTGTTTGTCGTCACGCAGCAGCACGTTCCAGCGCGGCCGCCAGCGCTTAATCAGACGTCCCTCCAACAGCAGGGCCTCCGTCTCACTCCGCACGACATGCCACTCGAGCGAGGCGACCGAAGCGACCAAGGCAGCCACCTTGGGTCCATGGCGGGCTCCGGCCCGGAAGTAGGAGGCGAGGCGGACCCGCAGGGCCTTGGCCTTACCTACATAGATTACCCGGCCCGCATTGTCCCTCATCAGGTACACCCCGGGCTCCCTAGGGGCCTGCCGGGCCCGGGCCTGGGGGGACATTTCTGGGGACTCTGGTTGCATTTTTCCCTTCGCTGGCGAAGTTGCCCCAGCTTCCCCATGGCGCAAACGCAATCTACCCAGTCGTGCCGTGCACACCTCATCAACATCGGAGACGAGTTGCTCGAGGGCGTGCGACCCAATGGACACCTCGTCTGGCTGGGGGAGCAACTCGCCCGTAAGGGCATCCGCCTCCAGCAGGCTTCCATCGTCCGCGACGAGATGGAGCCAATGGTAGAGGAAATCTCCCAAGCCTGGTCAGGCTGCGACCTCGTCATCACGACCGGCGGCATGGGGCCCACCACCGACGACCTTACCCGCGAAGCCGTGGCCCGCGCCCTCGACCTTCCGCTCGTCCATGACCCCGTCGCCGAGGTCGCCCTCCGCGAGCGTTTCAATCGCATCGGTCGTAAGGTCACCGCTCTCGACCTCCGGCAATGCCGCATGCCTCGCGGAGCGGTCTCGCTGCCCAACCCGCGCGGAACCTCGCCTGGGATCTTCCTCGAGCGCGACGGAAAGTCGCTTGCCATGTTGCCCGGTCCCGGCCTCGAGCTCCAGCCACTCTTCGATGAGCAGGTCGTGCCTCGCTTGCGCGCCTGCGGCTCGGCCTGCGACGGCGATGCTTATGTCCAGGTGCGCACCTTCGGCATCGGCGCTGCCCCCCTCGAGGCGATGATCCGTCCCCTCCTCCTGCCCGGCATGCAGTTGACCTTCGGCACCCACTCCGGCGTGGTCGACGCGCGCATCTCGCCTGGGACCAGTGACGCTTGCTGCGAGCGCATGATGGCAGTGGCCCGCCTCGTACGGGATGTCGTTGGAGATGATTTCATTTGCACCGGCCATGCCTGTCTCGCCTCCCTAGCGATTGAGCGACTCGCCGGCCTCGGGAGGACCCTCGCGGTCGCCGAATCCTGCACGGGCGGCCTCCTCTCGAGCAAGTTGACCGACATCCCAGGTGCCTCCTCTGCCTTGGCTGGTTCCATCGTTGCCTACACCGAGGACGCCAAGATTACCCTCCTTGGCATCCCCGCCGCCCTCCTCGCCCAGCACGGGCCCGTCTCTGCGGAGACTGCCGTGGCCATGGCGACCGCCGCCGCCGAGCGCTTCGGCTCCGACTATGGGCTCTCCGTTACTGGATGGGCCGGTCCTGGCGGAGGCACTGCTGAGGATCCCGTGGGTACCGTCTACATTGGCTACGCCTCACCTTCGGGAGTTTGGTCTCGCCGCATCGTGATTGCTGGCGACCGCCAGCAGGTCAAGGTGCGGGCGGTCAATGACGCCCTCGACTGGCTGCGTCGCAACCTCAGCCGCTATGCGGTCGAGGACGCCCTGCAGGGGCGTTAAGCGATTCCGCGTTGCCTCCTCCGCCTCGGAGGGGCTTGGTTGGTCGCGTGCCGACCAACCTGTCCATCGTCGCGGGCAAGGATGAGTACCTTGTTGAACGCGAGGCCCGTCGCCTCTTCGAGGCGGCCAAGGCCGCCGCTGGAGGGGAGGTCGATGCCGAGATCATCGAGGCGTCGCTGCGGGTCGTGGCGGATGCCCCAGTGATCGAGGGTCGCATCCGCGAAGCCCTCACCATGATGGGGCTCTTCGGCGGCGCCAAGGTCGTCTGGGTTCGTTCTCTCAACTGGCTCGAACTCCCCAAGACTCAGGCTGGATCAGAGGACGTCGCGGAGAGCCTCGAAAAGTATGTCGTGCCCCTGCTCACCGGCGTCTCGCCTGAAATCCAGCTCATCGTCTCCCTCATTCCCCCGGGCAAGACACGAAAGGAGTTCAAGACACTCAAGGCCGCCGCTGGCACCTTCGTCGAGCTCCCCGACCCCGATGCGAGCCAACTCGCTCAGCTCGTCACGGAGACCCTCCGTGAGGCTGGTGCCAAGGCTGGACCCGGGGTGACGGAGGCACTGCTCGAGCGCATCGTCGGCTCCACCCGGGCCTTGCTCTCCGAGTGCGAGAAACTGGCCGTCCATGCCGGCCCTGGAGGCACCGTCACCGCCGAAGACGTGCGCCGCCTCACGCCTGTCTTCGGCGAGTCCGACATCTTCGAGCCGGTCGATGCGCTATTCGCCGCCGACCTGCCCTGGACCCTTGAGGCACTCGATCGATTCTTCTTCAATCACAGCTCGCCGCGCCCCATCTTGTCATCCCTGCACAACCGGCTGCGACTCCTCATCCAGCTGAGGGCCTTCGCCGACGCCGGCCTCATCCGCATCACCTCCTCGGGCGTCTCGAATCAAGAAGTTAACTCACTCGCTAGCCGTTTTGCCCCGCTCCATGGCAGCGGGGCCAAGTCCTCCTCAAATCCCTTCACCCAGAACCCCTGGTACCTCGGGACCAAGGTCGCCCCCGCTGCTAGCCGATTCACCCTACGAGAACTGGTCGACCTCCAACTCGACCTCTCCGCCGTCTACGCCTCCGGCGATGAGCCCGCCGCGCTCCGCGCCGCCTGCGTCCGCGCCCTAGGCCGTCGCCCCCGCGGCTGACCTTGACCGTTGCACCGAGACCCGTCCCGCAGCAGAATCTCCAGCCCTTCATGGACACCGTTCCCAACATCCTCGCCGATCGCTACGCCTCCGCGGAGATGCGTGCGCTCTGGTCGCCCCGCGGCCGCGTCATCCTCGAGCGCGAGTTTTGGATCGCTGTGCTCAAGGCCCAGCGCGACCTCGGCATCGCCGTCCCCGATGGTGTCATCGAAGCCTACGAGCGCGTCCGCGATCAGGTTGACCTAGAGGATATTCGCCGTCGCGAGGAGGTCACCCGGCACGACGTCAAAGCACGCATCGACGCCTTCTGCGCCCTCGCCGGCCACGAGCACATCCATAAGGGCCTGACCAGTCGTGACCTCACCGAGTCGGTCGAGCAGCTCCAACTCCATCGGTCCCTGCACCTGCTTCGCACCAAGGCCGTGGCTGCCGCCGCCGCCCTCGCTCGCCGTGCCTCCGAGGAACGCGACACCCTCCTTGCCGCCCGTACCCACAACGTTGCCGCCCAGCCCACCACCGTGGGCCGTCGCTGGGCGATGTTCGGCGAAGAATGCCTGCGCGGCGTCGCTGCCCTTGACCAAGTCCTCGCTACTTTCGCCGCGCGTGGCCTCAAGGGCGCGGTCGGCACCCAGATCGACGTGCTCACGCTGCTTGGTGGCGATGCTGCCAAGGTCGCCGCGCTCGAGGCCCGCTTGCTCGCCCATCTGGGCATCCCGCTCTCTCTTGGCGCCGTCGGCCAAGTCTACCCGCGCTCGATGGACCTCGAAGCGGTCTCCGCTATCCTCGTGGCTGCTTCTGGTCCATCCTCGTTCGCCCGTACGCTGCGGCTGATGGCTGGCCACGAGCTCGCCAGTGAGGGATTCCTGCCCGGGCAGGTCGGCTCCTCCGCCATGCCTCACAAGATGAACGCACGCACCTGCGAGCGCATCAACGGTCTGCACGTGGTGCTCCGGGGTCATCTCGCCATGGCCGCCTCACTTGCCGGTGAGCAATGGAACGAGGGCGATGTCTCCTGCTCGGTCGTGCGTCGCGTGCTCCTGCCCGACGCCTGCCTCGCCGCCGATGGCCTGGCCGAGGCCTTCCTCACCGTGCTCGGTCAGATGGAGGTCAACCGCGGTGTCGTCGCACGCGAGGCGGCACATTACCTGCCCTTCCTTCTCACCACGACGCTGCTCATGGAGGCGGTCAAGGCCGGTGCTGGGCGCGAGGCCGCCCACGAGGCCATCAAGGAGCACGCGGTCGCCGTCGCTCGGGAGCTGCGTGCGGGTACCCTTGGGCGCAACGACCTCATCGATCGCCTGGTCGCTGACGACCGCCTGCGCCTCACGCGCGCCGCCGCGGAGTCGGTGCTCGCCCGTGCGCCCGAGCTCACGGGTTCGGCCGGCCGGCAGGTCGACGCCTTTGTGGCCGAGGTCGCCGCCTGGTCCGCGCGCGTCCCCGAGGCGGCCCGTGTGCGTCCAGGCCGCATCCTCTAAGCTTACCCAAGGTTTGCCTTGCCAACGGCGGGATGGGGGAACACAACCCCCCTTTCAACCGTTCCATTCCCATGTCCCTTCAAGGCAACCTGCTCGTCGCCCAAAGCGGCGGCCCCACTCCTGTCATCAACGCCTCCCTCGCGGGCGTCCTCACCGAGGCCCTCAACCACGAGGAGATCATCCCGGAGATCTTCGGCGGGCTCAACGGCATCCACGGCATCCTCAAGGAGGATCTCGTCGACCTCGCCGCCGAGTCCCAGCTGACGGTCCGCGCCCTGCGCCACACCCCCGGCGCCGCCCTCGGCACCTGCCGCTATAAGGTCCGCCGCCAAGAGGATTTCGACCGTATCCTGCAGGTCTTCGAGGCCCACAATATCCGCTACTTCCATTACATCGGCGGCAATGACTCCCAGGACACCGCCCACCGCATCGACGCCCTCGCCAAGGAGCGCGGTTACGATCTCCGCGTCATCGGCGTGCCGAAGACCATCGACAACGACCTTCCCCTAACCGACCACTGCCCTGGCTACGGGTCGGTCGCCAAGTACCTCTCCGCCACCGTGCGCGAGATGGCCCTCGATAACGCCTCCATGGGGCAGAACGACTTCGTCTCCATCCTAGAGGTCATGGGTCGCAATGCCGGCTGGCTCGCTGCCTCGACCGTCCTCGCCCGCCGCAAGGACAAGTCGACCACCGATGCTCCCCACATCGTCCTGCTCCCCGAGGTTCCCTTCCAGCCCGAGGCCTTCGTCAGCCGCGTCCTCGAGGTCCTTAAAACCAACGCCCATTGCTTCGTCGTCGTCTCCGAGGGCGTGCAGGACGAGGCTGGCAACTACCTCGGCGCCGACACCTCCAATGCCGATGCGTTCGGCCATGCCGTCCTTGGTGGCGCTGGCGAGTACCTCCGCACCTTAGTCGAGAGCCGCATCGAGGGCGTCAAGGCCCGCTCCGCCAAGCCCGGCATCGCCCAGCGCGCCGCCTCCCATCTCGCCTCCCTTACCGACATCGATGAGGCCTTCCTCTGCGGTCAGGCCGCGGTCAAGGCCGCCGTCGCCGGTGAATCCGGACAGATGGTCGTCCTCGCCCGCATCGAGGGTAAGGACCACTACTCGGTTAAGACCGCCCTTGCCCCCCTGGGCGACGTCGCCAACGGCGTGAAGGCATTCCCTGCCAACTGGATTGGTTCCGACCGCATGTCCATCGAGCTACCCTTCATCAAGTACGCTTCCCCCCTCATCCAGGGTGAGATTGTGCTTCCCTACGAGAACGGCCTGCCTCGCTATGCCCAGCTGGCTGCCGTCCGCGTCAAAAAGAGCCTCGAGCCCTTTAAGGCCTAATTTTTAACGAATTAAGCCAGTGTCCGGGGCCTCCCAAGCGAGTCCCCAAGGCTTTTTTATCCTTCTTTCGTTGCATGGGGGGGCCTTTATCCCTAAATATTACCTACCCCTAATCTCCATGCGTCGTCTTTTTGGACTCTCCCTTTTTTGCTCTGCGCTTCTCGCAGCTGCTCCCGCCTTCGCAGCTCTGCAGAAGGGCACCATCGAGGCAGGTAAGTTGAAGGGACAGGTCACCCTCAAGGACGCCTCGGGTCGGACTGGAAACCTTACCACTGGGGCCACTTTCAAGGAAGGGCACTTCGTCGAGACTGGGGCCAATTCCTCCGCCGAGCTCATCCTCTCCAATGGCGCGACCATCCTCGTCTCGCCCGAGACCCTGATTGAGTTCAAGGTGTTCGCTCAGGTTACCTCTAACCTCATCGTCGCCGGCAAGTATCGCGAGATGTCTGAAGAACCCTCCCCCTCCGTCGTGCAGATCGACCTTCACCGCGGAAAAATTACTGGCGAGGCCCGCAAACTCAACGCCAGCACTCAATTCACGGTCAAGACACCTGTTGGGCTCACCCGCATTCGTGGCACCGTCTGGAGCGACGAATACATCTACGATATTAACAACCAGCTCGGCACCCAGACTTCCACCTGCATCAAGGGTGCAATCGAGGTCAATGACCTCGAAGGCAACTTGCCCACTCCCGCCGTGGGCGGCGAGCAGGTCATCATCGTGGCTCCTTCTCAGGCGCCGCGCAATTACCTTGGGGATGGTAAGTGGGACGACAACCCCCCCAACCTCAGCGGCAATCAATCCAAGGTTACCAGCGGCCCTGCGCCCTCCGGTAGCGGCAATGAGACCTTCCAGAACCTCTCCGAGGGGACGACTCTCCCCCCCTCACTTACGGACGAGAACAACTACCCTGCTGGTCCCCGGCCTCCTGTCGACCCGAGCTTGAGCCCTCCTCCCGTATCCCCCCCTGCCCCTCGCGATATCTTCGACCGCATCATCGAGAAGGAAACCCAGGAAAACGTCTCGCCCAGCGGTGGCTAAGTGTCGCCTTGGGGCTTGCCCCAAGGTTCCTGCTGGTTGCTGATGGCAGTGTGGCATCGCTCCCCGGCATCTGCGGAAAGCTCCTCACTTTCGAGGGAGGTGAGGGTGCTGGCAAATCCACCCAGATTGCGCGGCTGGCGGCCCGTCTTGTCAAAGAGGCCCAACTGACCGCTGACCAGGTAGTGCGGGTGCGGGAGCCCGGTGGCACGCCCCTGGGTGAGGGCATCCGTGAGATTCTTAAGCGGCCCGATGCCTCCATCTGCGCGGAGGCCGAGGCATTGCTCTTCACCGCCTGCCGGGCTGAGTTAGTCGACCAAGTTATCCGCCCCTCGCTCGCCGCAGGCAAGGTCGTGCTCTGCGATCGATTCGCCGACTCCACCGTCGCCTACCAGCAGGGTGGGCGCGGCCTGCCCCCGGAGCTTGTCGCCGCCGCCAACCAGCTCGCTTGCCGCGAAGCTACCCCCGCCCTCACCGTCCTGCTCGACCTCGATCCCACCGACGGTCTCGCCAGAGCCTCTCGCCGGGACGCTGGGAAGCCTGACCGGCTCGAGTCCCTCGACCTTTCCTTCCACCGTCGCGTGCGCGAGACCTACCGGTCGCTCGCTGCTTCTCATCCCGCGCGCTTCCTCGTCCTCGACGCCACCCTCCCCCCGGAGGTCGTGGCTGACACCCTCTGGCATGAGGTCCTCCGACGTTTCCGCTGAGCGCGCCCGGCGCAGCTCCGAGGCGGTTATCGCGGCCGCTCGCGAGTCTCGGCTGCCCCATGCCGTCCTCCTCCACGGTGCCTCCCTCCCGGCACTGGCCTCGCTTGCTCTCGAGGTCGCCGCCCTCCACCTGCGCGCTCCAGTCTCGAGCGGTCATCTCGACCTCCATGAGCTCCGCCCTGCGGGGAAATCCCGAATCATCGCAGTCGAGTTTGTCCGCGACGCCGTTCACTTCGCCAACCTCAGCTCCCACTCGGGTCGCAAGGTCATCCTCGTGCACGAGGCCGATCGCCTCCACGACGCTTCTGCCAACACCTTCCTTAAGACGCTCGAGGAGCCTCACGCGGGCATGCTCATCCTCCTGCTGACCACCCACGCCTACCGACTCCTGCCCACTCTCGTCAGTCGCTGCGCCCGCTTTGGCATCGGTGGAGAATCGGAGCTCCTCTCCCACCCTGGTTGGCGCGACTGGCTGGCGACCTTCGACGCCTTGCTGATGCGGGCCGGCGATCGCTCCAAGCCCGCGGCTGCTGGTCCGCTGATGCTCGTCGAGGCCTACGGGCTACTCAGCCGGTTCGAGCACTGCCATGCCGCCATGGCGGAGAAGGCCGCCGAGGCAGACCCTCTCCCCGACCTCTCCGCGGTGGAGGACAGCGACGAACGCACCAAGCTGCGCGAGGCGCACGAGTCCCGCATCGACCGATCCATCCGTGCCGGGATGCTCGCCGAGATGGCCGAGGCCGTCCGCGTCTTCGCCCGGGCTCACCCGGGCACCGCCGCTGCCTCCGCAGCGGCCCTCGACGCGCTCGAGGAAGCTGACCGCCGCGCCCATCGGCTCAACGTCCAGCCGCTACTTGCTGTCGAAGCCGCCCTCCTCCAGTTGCTGCGTCGGCTATCCCGCGCTTGATTCGCGGTGAAACCCACCGCTCCCTCCGGTGTTTCACCTTTGATGTCCGAGCCGGAAGGCGATCCCGACGACGATGACCGTCGCCTCATGGGCCTTGTGGCCGGTGGTGATGACGATGCCTTACGCCTTCTCATCCATCGCCACCATCCCCGGCTGGTCGGCTACCTGACCTCCCAGCTCGGCAGTCAGGCCACCGCCGAGGAACTCGCCCTCGAGGTCTTTGTCCGCCTGCACCGGGCGGCCGGGCGCTGGCGACCCGAGGCCAAGCTCACCACCTACCTGTTCCACATCGCGCACAACTTGCTGCTCAATGAGCGACGGCGCCGGGCCCGTAAGCCTGCCTCGGCCCTGGAGGGCTCGCCCGAGCCTACCGATTTCTCCCCGCGCTCCGACCGCGCAGTCGCCGAGATCCAGGAAGCCTTCCAGCTCGCCGTTCTCCAGCTCCCGCCCGACCAGCGTACCGCCATCCTCCTTCTCGTGCAGCAGGACCTCTCCTACCAGGCTATCGCCGAGGTTATGGGCGTTGTCGTGCCTGCGGTGAAGACCTTGATTCACCGGGCCCGCCTTCGCCTACGCGAGCTCCTCGGTCCCGATTTCCGCCCAGGTGGGTGAAACTTTCCCGCCCCTCCGGTGTTCCTCCTTTGCCGTCGCCATGAACCCTTCCGACCATGACCCTTCCCTCGAGAATGCTCTCCGCGCCCGTCGGGAAATAGCCGTGGATGGTTTCGCCGAGCGCGCCTTGGGCCGCATTCGTCGCGATCGCTCCCAGCGTCGTGTCATCCGCTGGGTCGCTCTCGCCTCGCCCCTCGCCGCCTGTTTGGCGCTGCTCCTCTCGCCCCTCGGTGGTAATCGCTCCCTTGATGCCGAGATGGAGCGCCTCTTCGCCGTGACCAGCGAGTTCGAGGTTGGTGTGCCTCCTATCGATGATAGCGAGGCACTCGCGATCTTCGCCGTCTCTGATCGCTAAGTAGGCTAGCGTCCTTCGGCGAGGAGCACGGGGGCGATGTCTGGCACCAGCATCTCCCTGCGTCCGCTTGGATCGCGGGCGAAGTAGAGGTCAACCTTGCGCACGAGGTCGAAGGGCTCGTCAGGTAGGTTATCCTCGTCGAACTCCATCTCGTCGACGGCATCGAGGTCATCCAGCGCGAGGCTCGCCCTCCGGGGCTCTCCCTCGATCAGCTCAGCTGGCCGCGGCAGGCCGCCTGATTTGGGTAGCGGCGTCACGAGGCAGGTGCGAAAATCTTCTGCCAGCAGCTTCTGGAAACTGCTCAGCCAGCCATTGGGTACCTCCGTCCGCTTGGAGAGGATCGCAGCGTCTGAAAAATGTAGGCAGGATCGGAACCACGACTCCAGCTCGGGATGGCGGTGCAGAAGCCCGAGGTCGATCACCGTGATGATCCGGCGGATGGACCAGCCAGCCGCCGCCGCAGCTGGGATGAGCAGTTCCAACTGATCGACCTGTGAGCATCGTCCGTCGGTCAGGAGGATGCCGACGGACTCGCCGGGGGAGGGTAGGGTGTAGGCGCCGCCCTCAAGTTTCCAAGCGCGCTCGCCTTCGCCCTGGGGGAGAATCTCAACCGTCCTTCCCTCGGGCCAAGCGTAACGAGCCAAGTCGGCGGCTACCTCGGCGCGCCCCGAGCCAGTGGCACCGAGGATGAGGCAGAGCTCACTCATTTCCGGCGACCGGACTTTCCGAAGGGGGCGTTCTGGGCACGGTCACGTAGCCAATGGTCGGCCAGCACCAGTGCCGCCATCGCCTCAACGATGGGCACGGCGCGTGGCAGCACGCATGGGTCATGGCGGCCGCGTGCGGTGAGTTCGACCGACTTACCCGCGCGGTTGACTGTCCGCTGGGCACGGAGCACGGTCGCGGTCGGCTTGAAGGCGACGCGGAAGTGGATGTCTTCACCGTTGGAGATACCTCCCTGGATGCCGCCGGAGCGGTTGGTCGCGGTGCGGATGCGCCCACCCTGCTGGACGAAAAGGTCGTTGTGCTCGCTGCCGCGCAGACGAGTACCGGCGAACCCGCTTCCAATTTCGAAGCCCTTGGTGGCTGGAAGGGAGAGCATCGCCTTAGCGAGGTCAGCCTCGAGGCGGTCGAAGACCGGCGAGCCGAGCCCGGTGCCCGGGGAGCGGATGGCGCAGCGGATCACACCGCCGAC
>JBFZFD010000066.1:0-16390 GCA_041306485.1 Opitutia bacterium
GCCGGGCGACCAAGGCGAGCGCCTGGTTGATGTCACAGGACAAATCCTACGAAGCCGACCTGACCTTGGGCGTGATCACCGACTCACAGGACGCTGAGGGCGAGGTGCGCGAGACCCGGCCAGTGCCCCTGATCGAGGCCGCTACCATCCGCGAGGCCATGGCCCGCATGCTCGGCGACCAGTACCAAATGCCACCGATGCACTCGGCTCGGAAGATCGGAGGTGTGCCGCTCTACAAGTTAGCCCACCAAGGTAAGGAGATCCCGCGCGAGCCCCGCTTCATCCGCGTGGACGCGATGGAGCTGCTATCTTGGGAATCCCCTGTGCTGCGCTTGCGCACGCGCTGCTCCAAGGGCACCTACGTGCGCACGCTCGGGCATGACCTCGGGCAGGCACTCGGACCAGGCGGCCACCTGAGTGCGCTTCGCCGCACCGCCTCAGGCGACTTATCGGTGGAACGTGCGCTGACCCTCGAGGCGCTCGAGCAACTACCCCGCGAAGGACGCCTCGCACGGCTGCTCCCGGTGGCGGAGGTCGCCCCGGGCAACGCCCTGAGCTGAGAGGATGGACGCGCACATCTCCATCGGGGTCTTTGACGGCGTGCATGCGGGACACCGCGCGGTTATTGCCTCCGCCCGCGCCGAGGCCGAGCGACAAGGCTCTGGCCAGGTCATCGCACTGACCTTCGAGCCGCACCCGAGCCGCCTGTTGCGACCGGCTGACCCCGTGCCTCTCATCCTTAACCGAGCGCAGAAAGAAGAGCGCTTGGGCGAGGCGGGTGCTGACCGCGTGGCTCACCAGCCCTTCGACGCCGCTCATCGCGCCATTGAGGCTACTGGATACGTCGATTGGCTGCGTAAGACTTTCCCGGGACTACGCTCGCTACATGTCGGCGACAACTTCCGCTTCGGCAACGGGCGCAAGGGCGACCCTGCCCTGCTGACCTCGCTGGCAGCAGTACACGGTATCCCAGTGTGCGCGGTGCCCGCGGTACAGGTCGGCGGCGAAGCCGCCAGCAGCTCCCGTATTCGCACGGCGTTGGCGGCGGGCGACATTGCGTCGGCCAACGCGATGCTTGTCCGGCCCTACGAGGCGGAGGGCATTGTCACTCCCGGACGCCAGCTGGGGCAAAAGCTCGGCCTTCCGACATTGAACCTATCATGGGCTCCCGAGTTGATGCCGGCCTTCGGCGTCTATGTTGCCGAGGTCCTCTCGGCATCTGGGGTCGCCGAGCCCGCGGTGATGAACTGGGGAGTGCGTCCTACGGTGGAGAGCGGCGAGGTCGCGCCCTTGGTCGAGGCCCACCTCCTGCGGCCTTCCGGCCGTATACCTGTCGGCGGGGATCAGATCTGCGTGCGCTGGCTGGTGCGACTACGCGGAGAGAAGAAGTTCGACGGGCTCGAGGAGCTAAAGGCCCAGGTAGGACGGGACAAGGCTGCGGCGGCGACAGTGCTGGGATTAAGGGAATTAAGGGGATCAAGGGGATCAAGGGATGAAGAGATGAAGGGATGAAGAGATTTTCAGTCCGCATCCTGACGACGATTGGTTCCACCGGATGACAGGACCTTTCGCTTGAACTTGATCAGGTTGGACAGGGCGGCGCCGATCTTCCGACAGTCCACGACCCATTTTTCGCCGACACCCCGCTCGATCATCCCAATCTCCACGCCCACAAGAACCTGCGACCTGAGTTCGGCGGCGGAACCCTTGGCGATGATGAGGTAGCGAATCTCATCGCGCACAGAATCCCGCTCGAAGCCTTCGGCGATATTGGAGGAAATCGAGATGACCGCGCGCTGCATCTGGTCGCGCAGAGACCAGTCGTGCCTATGCGGTGGAGTGCGGCAACCCGCATAAACGGAGACAGCAAGCCTCTTGGCGTCACCCCATACCGCAAGCCGCTCAAAGCCCTTTTCCATCGTTCCAGATTCCAACCCGCGGAAGCGTGCGCAAACGTTTAGCGCTGGGGTTGATTACCCAGCCAACCGGAACAGGCCAGGAAGACGAGTGTCCGCTTCGCCCCCACTCGCCTTTTCATCCCTTCATCTATCCATCCCCTCACTTTCCTGCGGCGAACTTACCGATGACGCCACCGAAGGCACCATTGGAGAAGAAGACGACGCAGGCAGGACGTCCGAGCGAGGGCAACTCGGTGCGCAGGCCGGAGAGAAGCGCATCAAAGGAGGCAGGAGCGTGGGCGCGCAGACCTCTTTTAACGAGTTCGGCGGCGACTCCAGAGCTGTCAAAGCCTGCCGCGCCAAGCTTCTCACTGCGATGGGGTGCGGCGAGCCAGACGCTATCGGCGCCCGCGAGAGACTCGCGAAAAGCGTCCTGCATCAATTGACGGGAGGCGGTGTTGCTGCGGGGTTCAAAGCAGGCGACGAGGGCACGTCCGGGATAGCGGGCGCGGAGCGAGGCGAGCGTGCAGGTGATGGCGGTCGGGTGGTGGCCGAAGTCCTCAATCACGACGAGGTCGGGGCGATCGACGAGGACCTGCTGGCGGCGCAGGACGCCCTGGAAGCCGGCAAGGGCATCGAGAGGCAGGACGGTGGGGTCGGCTCGATCGAGCAGGAGCCCGGCAGAGACGGCGGCCATGGCGGCGTTGCGAGCGTTGAAGAGCCCAGGCACGGACCATTTGACATCCCCCCAGGGGCGGCCGCGCCAGCTGAGGCGGAATCGGCTACCAGAAGCGTCTTCGGCAAAATCCTCGATGCGGCAGTCGTTGTCTGAGCCGGTGCCGACGCGCACGACGGGGCAATAGGATATGCCGCGCACGAGTCCGGCGATGTTGGAATCATCGCCGTTGGCGACGATGGCACCGTCCGCCGGCACTAGGCGCACGAGGTGCGAGAAGGTACGCAGCACATCCTCGAGGTCGCGGAAAATATCCGCGTGGTCGAACTCGATATTATTGATAGCGAGGATGCGCGGAAGATACTGGATGAACTTGCTACGCTTGTCGAAGAAGGCGGAGTCGTACTCGTCGCCCTCAATCACGAAGGGCCCGCCGGGCTTGCCGGGATGCGAGCTGTCGGGAAGGTCGCGGGGGATGCCGCCGACCAACCAGCCGGGCTCGGCCCCAGCGGCGCGCAGGAGGTGGGCGGCAAGGCAGGTGGTGGTGGTCTTGCCGTGAGTGCCGGCGACGACGAGGTTGACGCGGTCCTGAAGCAGGCGAGTGCGCAGGAGCTCGGGCAGGGAGACGTAGGGGATGGTGCGGGACTCGAGGAGCCACTCGACCTCGGGGTGGCCGCGGGAGGCCACGTTGCCAATCACGGCGAGGTCGGGCTTGAGCTGTGCTAGCCGGCCGGGATCCCAGCCTTCAAGGATGTCGATGCCAGCCTTGCGCAGGTGGTCGGACATCGGGGGATAGACGCCGGCGTCGGCGCCGAGCACCTCGTGACCAAGGGCACGCATGAGTAGGGCAGCGTTGCCCATTGCGGTGCCACAGATGCCGAGGAAGTAGATGCGCATGCGCGGACCTAGGGATAGGACGGCGGACAGGCGGAGGGAACACCAAAACCAACCAGCTCACTCCTGGTCGGCGCGGACGACGCCGTAGCCGGCATCAAGCAGGGACTGACGGAGCTTGGCGGCGTCGAAGGGGCGGTCGGCGCGGGTCGCGACACGCACGAGGCCTTTATCCATGTCGATTGTGACCTTGGTCACCGCGGGGTCGCGGCGAAGGGACTTCTCGATACCCGCTACGCAGTGATTGCAGACCACGCCTTCGGCGATGGCGACATAGGTCGGCCCAGCCGGAGCATCACGGTCGACAACTGGGGTGCTGGCGCAACCAGCGAGGAGGAAAGCGAGGAGGATGAGGCGCATGTTTAGAAAAGCCAACGGGCAGCGATGCGGGGTTGACCCTCGCTGGTGATGCCGAGCTCGAGGCGGTAGGCTTGGTACATGAGGACGAGCATGGGCGAGACCTCGGTCTCGGAGTCGCGTCCGACCACCCGGGAGACCTCCATCAAGATCCAGGGGGCGACCTGCTCGTAGGAGGCAATCTAGGGGGCGAAGCCGAGGTGGGCCTTGAGCTCAGCTTGGGCGATGCGGTCACCGAAGAGGCCATGACCCATGAGGGCGGCGTGAAGCCAGCGCGTCTCCCAGTCGAGCTGGAAGGCGGCGCTCAGCCCAACCTCGGTACCACCGTCTTTGTAGCCGATGAGGCCCGCGCCGACGGAGAGGTAGACATTGGTCTGGGAGTCGGCGGTGTTGCGGCGCCAGGCAAGGTGGTTGAGGACGACGGTGGCGCCACCGATGTCGGGCTCGCCATCGCCGCCGGAGAACTCGTTGAGCTGAAGGCCCAGCCCGTAGCCAGGGGCAAGGTTGGTCACGAGCTCGCCGTAGACATGGTCAGGACCAATGTCGACCTGCACAATGGAAGCACTAGGCACGGGCACCAGCTGGGCGATGGCTGGGGCGGCAAGCAGGGCGAGGAGGAAGCGCACCTGCGTAAAATGCACAGAAACCCACTACAGAGCAAACGGAGGTCTCAACGCGGATGGTCGCGGTGGTAAATCTGGCGAATCCGCGTGGTCTGGCGGCGGATGGCTTCGCGTTCAACCCCCTCGCTCTCGAGGATCAGGCGACCGAGAGAGACGGCAGCCTCCGCCTCCTCGAAACAGATACCAGTGACACCGAGCTGCTCGAGTTCCTGGCGCTCGCGGGCGTGCCGGGCGCGGACAAAGATCTTGAGGGTGGGGTTGGCAGCTTTGGCCTCGGCGACGAGTTGGAGTCGATTACCCATCTCAGGCAGGGTGAACACCAGGTGGGAGGCATCGGCTAGTTCATCACGATAGACGGCGACATTGGTGGCGTCGCCGTAGATGCCCAGCCGCCCTTGGGCTGTGACCTGCTGGACCTTGGAGAGGTCGAGGTCGACCACGATGGTCTCGAAGCCGCGTGAGCGCAGGGTATCATCGACCGCCGCCCCTGCGGAGCCATAGCCAAGGATGAGGGCACGGCGCACGCCTAAGCGGACTTGAGCAGCCTCGACGCGGAGGTTGAAGCCTTCGACGCGCTTGTCGGCGCGCCAGTTAAGGATGCGCCAGAGCCAAGGGATTGAGCCAATCGCGCGCTCAACCTTGTCGATACTCCGGAAGAGCATGGGGTTGACCGTGATGGAAAGGATGGCGCAGGCCACGAGGACGTTGTGGCCGTCGGCATCGAGCAGCCCGTTGGACTGGGCCAGCGAAGAGACGATGAAGGTGAACTCGCCGACCTGGGCGAGGCCGAGCGCGACGACCAAGCCGGTGCGGACGGGGTAGCCGATGATGGCGACGAGCAAGAGCGCGGCGAGGGGTTTGCCGATGAGTACGATACCGAGGCAGGAGAGGACGAGGAGGGGCTCGCGGAGCAGGAAGGCAGGCTCGAAGAGCATACCGACGGCGGTGAAGAAGAGCACCGCGAAGGCATCGCGCATCGGGAGGATGTCGGCCGCCGCCTGCTTGGAGAGGGGCGACTGACCGATGAGCATGCCGCCGAGGAAGGCACCGAGGGCCATCGAGGCTCCAAAGAGCAGGTAGGTCAGCGCGGCCACGGTGATAGCCATGACGAGCACGGTGAGGGTGAAGAGTTCGCGCGAGCGTAGGCGAGTGACCTGCACCATGACCCAAGGGAGAAGTTTGGCGCCTCCCCAGAGCATGACTGCAGACATCAAGAGAAGTTTCCCGAGGGCGATGAGCGAGAGCCAGAGGAAGTCACCGAGATTGAGGGCGTCGCTCGGGGTCGAGGCCAGGACTGGGATAAGGATGAGAACGACGACCGTCAGCACGTCCTCCACAATGAGCCAGCCCACCGCCACATGACCGTGCACGGTATCCATCATCCGACTGTCGGTTAGCACGCGAATGAGCACCACGGTGCTGGCGACGGAGAGGGCGAGGCCGAGCACTAGGCCGGACTTGAAGGACCAGCCAAAGGCCCCAGCCACGAGGATGGCGAGCATCGTGGCGAGGGCGACCTGGCCGAAGGCGCCGGGAATGGCGACGTTGCGGACGGCGAGGAGGTCCTTGAGGTGGAAGTGGATACCAACGCCGAACATGAGCAGAATGACGCCAACCTCGGAGAGCTGCTTGGCGATTTCGACGTCACCCGTGAAGCCAGGGGTGTGAGGGCCGATGAGGACGCCGGCGATAAGGTAGCCGACGATGGGGGATAGGCCTAGTCGCTGGGTGACCAAGCCGCAGACCCACGCCGCCGCGAAGGCCGCGGCCAGGGTGTAGATGAGCGAGAGTTCGTGCACGCGGCGGGGATGCTTAAGAAGGGGGCGGGGGCGAGCAAGCACGCCAGAATGGACCCCGGATGACGGGGACCCTTCCTGGCTGCCCGGGTAGGGATCGAACCTACGACCAAGTGATTAACAGTCACCTGCTCTACCGCTGAGCTACCGGGCAATGCGGAAGGAAGATAGATAGACAATACTCCGGCCGACCCTGTCAAACAGATTGCTGGCGGGGGCCGGCTTAGGCCCCCAACTCCTTGTCCAGCAAGGCACGCAGGGTCGCGATGCGCTTGGCGAGGGATTGTTGGAGGCCAGTAGCTTGGGATTGGGCAGCGGACCCGGTGTCCACGGCCTCCTTGCGGTTTTTCTGGGCGCGGGCGAGGTTGTCGCGGGCACGAGCAAGGTCTTTGCGCTCCCCTCCGAGGGAGGCATTGACGCTATTGAGTTGGCGGCGGAGGTCGTCGAGGTTGCCGGCCTTGCTGCGCTGGGCCCGGCGGATTTGGTCCTCGAGCTGGTCCTTGCGCTTTTCGAGTGAGGCCAGTTGGCGCTCGACGTCCTTGACCCGGGCGGTCTCGCGGGTGACGGCCTTGTCCCGGGTCTCCAGCTCACCATCGGCCTCGGCAGCCTCGCGGCGGAGGGTGCGGAGTTTAGAGAGGTCGGCCCGCATGGCGGCGAGGTCGAGCTCATCCACCTTGGCCTTAAGGGCATTGGCGGGGGCAAGATCCATGGGGTGGGCCTTCTGGTCGACCACGACGTTGGCCTTGCCGCCGGGAAGGAGGTCCACGCGAAAGGCAGGCACCGCAAGGTCGTCCTGGGCGGAGGCGAGGACGGAGCTCAGGGCGAGGGCGATGAGCAGGCGCATGGGTTCTATTTAGAGAAACCGCTGAAAAAGGGAAGGGTTTCGCCCAAAATCACTGTCAGGCAGGTATTTCTGCCATAAGACTTGCCTTGGGGGCTGGCTATCTGCAGAAATAACCCTCCCCCGGGAACCCACTCATGCGAGACGACTACCTGCGAGCTGCCCACAAGGTCATCACTGACCCCAACATCCTGATCAACGTGATCTCGAAGCGCGTGAAGCAGCTCCGCAGTGGCCTGCCGCCCCTCGTCGACTCGCTGGAGAAGCTCTCGCTCGAAGACATCGCCCTGCGCGAGGTCATCGACGGCAAGATCACCTACGAGATGCCGACCGAGGAAGAGGCGGCCCAGGGCTAAGCCCCTCTCGGAGGGTCATCCTGCGGGGTGGCATTCCGAGGAGAGACCAATCGGATGAAGGGGGCCCGCAACCAGCCGGAGACTCCCGAGGTGGGCAACCCGAAGGCGGGACGTGACTACTTTGTTGGGCAGACCTTCGAGGCCGGCCTGATGCTGCTCGGCTCGGAAGTGAAGTCACTGCGCCAGGGCCGGGCCAACATCGCCGACAGCTTCGTGCGACTCGGGACTAAGGGGCCCGTGCTCCATCGCGCGCACATCGCGGAGTGGGGCTTCGCCAACCGTCTCAACCACGACCCCTACCGTTCGCGCCAACTGCTGCTCCATAGCTCGGAGATCGCCAAGATCACCGAGGAGGTACGCTCAGGCGGCAAAACAATCGTCCCACTCAAAATTTACTTCAAGCACGGCTTAGCCAAGGTCCTCATCGCCATCTGCACGGGTAAGAAGCAGCATGACCGAAGGCATGACATCAAAGAACGTCAAGATAAGCGCGAGATGCAGCGCGCCCTGCGCCGCCGTCGCTGAGCGGGAAAGACCACACCCTGCGACGGCGGTTGGGAATCAGAAGGCGTGCGAGAGGCCAACCGTAACCACGCGAGTGGCGTGGATGGGATTGACCGTTCGGCCACCTTGCTCGGCATAGTTGCGCTCATCGACCGACTCAGTCAGCAGAACATAAGCACGGGTGCCGGAGCCGGACTGCCAGACAAGGCCTGGGGTGACGAAGATCGAGTGCGTTTCGGATTCCTTGTCCTCGCCGTAGGTCGGGTCAACCGAAACCATGGTATTGTGGTCGCGGAACTGGCGGACTGCGGAGGCCTGGAGCACCACGGAGAAGCCGGCACCGAGCTCCCGGCTGAGCCCGGCGGATAGGCCAAGGGTCTCGCCAGGGCGGAAATGCTCGTCGGCATCGACCGCGGCCTGGCCAGCCAGTTGCACGAATCCACGGGCGAGTTTGTCGCCCACCTCACCTTCCCAGCGGACACCGAGAATGAGGTCGGTCGAGCCAGTGCCGAGCTGGAGGTAGCGGCGCGGAACGAGCAGGGCGGCGTCGGAGTCACCCGTGGGTAACTTGATGCCAGCCAGGATCTCGGCGCCCTGGAAGGGGACGCGGGCGGTGAGACTGACATCCCCGAGGCCGTTGATGGTCTGCGTGGCTCCGGTGCTGGTGATGCGCATCTCGCGCTCAACCCGAGGGAGGGCGAGCGACCAGCGGATGCCGCCTAGACGGGTATCGATGCCGAGCGTGGTGATGCGGTGATCTGCGCCGATGTGTGGCGTGGCGCCGTCGCTGCGCTCCTCCTGAGTGATGACATCGTGTCGGAGCTCGACTGCGAGAGACTGGCCAGCCCCAAGCCGATCGAGTGCGGAGTCGGCCGGAGTACGGACGCAGCCGCAGGGGCAGGCTTGAGCGCCTGCAGCGGCGAGAAGGAGCGAGAGGGTGATGAAGGTTTTCATGGGATGAATGAGGTTGGGTTGGCGCCCCAGTCCCGGGCGGATGCAGGACTGCGCGCCCCCGCGGTCGAGATGACCTTGGGGAAGATTATAGTATTCCGCCGCGCGCGGTGCCCCCGCGCAGGGTGAGGATCAGGCCGAGGCGCGCGGAGGCGGCACCGGGACCTCGTCGGATAAGACCGGAGCGGATTCGCAGCCAGGCCGACCGAAACGCTGCTGGGGAAGGAGGAATACTAGGCCGAGGGGAGCCTCAGGCAGGGCGAGATCGCCGAGCACCTTGGCACCGACGGCGGCGGGGATGCTCTTAGTTGTCTCGTCGCGGACTTCGCGGACGGAGAGACAATGCTCGCAAGGGGCACCGCTAAGGGCCTCGCGCAGGGCAGCGGAGGTCGTCATGGTCTGGCTGTTAAGCCTGACCATGTTGGCCCAAGCGAGCAGCTGGAGCCCGTCCCAGGCGAGACCAGAGGCGACCACCCACCCGAAAAGGGAGGCGGTAACGCCAAGGATGCGTGCCAGACGGGACACCATAGCAATCTAGGGGCGAAAAACGTTTTAGTAAAAGACGGAAGTTCGCCGAAACGTTAACTGTAGAACGGCTTATGGGGAAACCCGCCGAGACTAATGTTAGACTGCATCAAGCGCGCGGACCAGAGCATCGAGACCGGCCTTAAGGCGGGTGAGCTCGGGCAAGAGGCTGAGCACGATCAGGGCACCGTCGGCCGGTGCGAAGTCATAGTAATGACCAGGATGAACCAAGACTCCCTCGTCGAGAGCACGCAGGCAGAGAGCGAGCTCGTCGACACCCGGGGGTAGGCGCAGGACAGCGCTCCATCCAGCAGCGCGAGGAAGAAGGACGCATCCCCTGCCCGACCCTTGGCACCATGCGCCGAGTGCAGAGGCATTCGCGTCCAAGCGGGAGATGAGGGACTCGCGTAAGGTGGAGGAGGCATCAAGCAGACCGGGTAAGGCGACCTGCGCAGGGGTGTTGACGGAGAGAAAGGCGTCGGCGTGGTGCTCGAGTCGGTCCAGGGCGCGATGGACCCATTCGTCGGGACCGGTGACAACTGACCAGCCGACTTTTAACTGCGGAGCGAGTGCGACCTTCGAGAGTCCTGAAAGCACGATGAGCGGGAGAGAGGGAGCGGCGCCCATCGCGAGAACCGAGGTGGGAGCTGGCCTACCAGCGGCGGGATAGTCGAGAAAGACCTCGTCGACTAGCAGGGCGCAACCAGGAGCCCCGAGGCGCGCAGCGGAGGTCAACGCAGCGAGGTCAGCGCGGCTGAGCGAATGACCGGTAGGATTGGCGGGCGAGATGGCGACGATGGCCTTGGTGCGTGCGTCGGGACGGAGCGAATCTGGGTCGACCGTCCAAGCACCATCGACGAGACGACATCGGTAGGGCCGCACCTCGACGCGGGCGATGTCGGCTAGGACGGAGACGAGGGGATAGGCGGGCTCGGGCACCAGCAGGTTGTCGCCCGGCTCCGCCAGCAACCGGAACCACCAAGTGTAGGCCTCACTGGTGGAGGCACTGAGGCAAAGGTGGGCGGGGTCGACCGCGGCACCGCGGGCGGCATAATAGCCGGCGATGGCCCGACGCGCGGAGGCCAAGCCGAAGGCGTGGGGTTGATGACGCTCACAGCCCTCGCCACCGAGCAGGGTGGCAAGCTGGGTGCGTGGCCAAGCGAATCCAGCGTCGGCGGGATTAGTCAGGGTCAGATCTACGAAAGGCCTGCCGTGAAGCCGCCGGGCCTCAACCGCGAGGGTGAGTGGGTTGGCAGCGAGGTCAGGTGACATCTGGGGCGGCGTTAGGATGGTGGATTTGGCGGAGGGCCTCGTAGGTGGCGATGCCGCAGGCGGTCGAGAGGTTGAGCGAGCGAAGGATTTCGCGCTCTGCCCCGGTGATGCGCGACTTGCCTGGCAGGGGCGCGACGGGTGCGCGCATCGCCTCGGAGGCGCGCTCGGGCAGGTGCTCCCCGGTGACGAGGTGGGGGATACGCAGGTGGAAGGCAGACGGAATGGAGGCACGCACGGACGGAGGCACTCCAGAGCTCTCGGAACCGAAGACCAGGCCATCGCCGTCGGCGAAGCGTGCGTCCCAGATCGACTTCTCGGCCTTGGTGGTGAGGAGCCAGAGACGGCGAGGGCTGGCGGGGGCGGCAAGGAAGGCGGGCCAATCGACGTGGTGCCGGACATCGAGTGCGTGCCAGTAGTCCATACCAGCGCGGCGCAGTTTGGCGTCGGTAATCTCAAACCCGAGGGGGTGGACGAGATGGAGGGCGCAGCCGGTGAGGGCGCACATACGCCCGACATTCCCGGTGTTCTGCGGAATCTCGGGGTTGTGCAGAATGAGGTGCAACATAGTGCTCAGCGCTTAGCGGCGCGGGCGCGAGCGCGGGCCGCCACGAGGTGCTGGACGAGTTCGTCGAGTGCTTGGATGACCTCGCGAGGAATGGCCTCGGGCTGCACGAGGCGAGTGGTATCGGATTGCCAGATATCGTGGGGAATCAGACGCAGGTCGTCGCCGAGCCTAACATGGTGCTTGCCGACAAGATGGAGTTCGACTGCCACACCATGAGCATCGAAGGCCCGGAAGTGATGGCTGTCGAGATGGGTGGTCACCTCGGCATCGGCGGGCTGGCCAGGCTCGACCACGCTGACGCCGGCAGCAGCCAAGCGTTGGCGGATGAGGGCGTCGGCCTCGATGAGCTGCGGCTGGACCTCGGTGGAGGCGGAGAGGCGAAGGGTGACGCGGTGGACCTCGGCCAACTCGAGCGAGCGCTCGCCCGGGATGGGATCGCCGTCTGGTTCCGCGGCGATATCGACGAGGTTCACAGGCGCTGACGCGCGCATCGACCCCAAGCCATAGCCAACCCCGCCGGCGAGCAGGCAAAGTAGGGCGACAAGTAAGGCGCGCGGCATGGGCGATAAGGTTCGCCCAAGAGGTGGCCGGGGTCAACCCCAGGGGGTCAGGGTGCCAGCAAGGTCACGCGGCGGCGGGGGTATTTGGAGCCTTCTCGGGTGACATATTCATGGAGCCACTCGAGGCGGACCGCGGTGCCCTTGGACATCCCTTTGGCGGCCGTGAGGATGCCGGCCGAGACCTCCTCGCCCTCCACGAGCGGCATCAGGAACTCAGCTGCCTTGGCGTCGCCGTACTGACCGGGCTTCTCGTAGGCGACGTACTCGGTGATGCGGAATACTGCGACATCCCGGGCGTGGCCGCAGCGATCAGGGCAGAGTGCGGTGCGGAAATGGCAGGGAAGATGACGGGTGCCCTCGTAGACGGCCTTTGTGCGGTGGGTGGAGAGGACCTCGGCGCTACCCTGCCCTGCCTGAGCGGGAAGGTTAACAAGGGAGACGAGGAGGGCGAGGAGGAGGCGCATGAGGTGGATGATAGATGAGCGAGGCAGCCAGGGACAATTATCTGGAGGGGGCATCGAATTCGAGCGAGGGATTGCCGGGCTCGTTGCTGATTCGATAGCTGAGACGGAGTCTGCCATCTTCCATCCAGCCAAAATCCGTCAGGACCCCGTGCAAGGCGGCGGGCCCGGGGCGAATGCGGAAGACCCACTGGGGGCTACCCATCCGACCCGGGGAAGGAATGACGCCGGGAGCGGGGCGAACCCAAGCTACATCGCCGGGAGGCGGCGCTTCGACTGTTCGCGCGAGGCGATAGGTGATGAGCGACTGATAACCCGAAGAAGGAGCCTCGAGAGGATGCTGCACATCGTGGAGGAGCTGGTCCGAGAGAAAGGGCTGCACGGAGCTGGCAAATCCATCCTGATCCGGGCGTGGTGTCGGCAGGCAGCCTGCGCGTGAATCAAGGAAGCGCATTTCGGCGCTGTCCTCGAAGGGCGCACGCGAGCCTGGGGGGAGGCGCTGGGATTGGCAGTTACCAGAGATCATGACATCAGCCCGACGTCCAACCCCGATGGGGGGCAGGAAGGCCCCCAGCTCAAGGTCGAAGGGATGTCCCTCTCCCCCCTGAGGAAGCGCCGAAGTGAGAACTTCAACCTTGGTGAAGGCGACACGCGGGCCTTGCTGGAGAAGGGCGAGGCGCACGATTTGATCACGGGCAAAGAGACGCTTGGATGCGGGATAGAAGCCGTCGGCCTTGGCGGTGACTGCTAGGTGGTCGAGGGTATGTCGGCCGCGAAGCTGGGCGCGCCCGCGTTCGTCGGTGCGAGCCGTCTCACGAAGCCTTTCGTGGGGCAGGTTCCAGGGGTCGGCGGAGAGGCGGGTTACCCATTCGCAACTGACCTCGACATCGGCCAGGGGCCGCCCGAGCTCATCTGCGACCCGGAGGTCGAGATGGATGCCGGAGGCGAGGAAGGGGAGATAGGCGAGGAGGAGGATGGGGTTTTTCATGGTTGAGGAGTAGAGGATGTGCCCAGCTTGGCCTCGCGGATGAGCGTGGCGTAGACGGGATGGACATAAGGGTAGGCGACATTCTTCCAGTCGCTGTGGCGCCAGATGGGCGCGGGCGCGTTGAGATAGGCGGTGACCTCGATACCGCGGGGCCAGCCGAGGGGGAAGGGAGCGAGTTCGCCTGGATGGGGGTCGGAGGGGCCTGCGCCATCCATCCGGTAATTGCGAATGCCAGCGAGGGGAACGGAGCCCGCCGCGGGCGAGAGCGCGGGAATGGCATGGGCGAGCAGTTCATCGCGCACGGTCCAATGGGAGCCTGATGGCAAACGAGCGGAACCCATGCCGCGCAAAGAGGTGAGTCGACGGTTGGCGGCGCGCGAGCCTGGGGTACTGCGACCTACGTTGGGCTGGAGCAGGGATTTCTCGCGAGGGTCGGCGAAGAGCGGACGGGCGCGGAGAAGGCGAAGGCGTTCAGCCTCGTTGGCCCGGCTGAGATCAGAGGCGCGTCGGGATGCTTGTGGGGAGAGACCCCAGCCGGCTTGGGCACGCGAGGGATTGACCCATTTGCCGGGCCAGAGGCCCTTGGTGGCTTCTTGGTAGATCCACGCTCCATGGTCGGCGACGGCGAGGAGTCCGGGCCAACGTGCCTCATCGGCGGGAGGCGGCGAGAGCACGTCCTCGGAGCGGGAGTAGAAATTGACTAGGGGGATGTCGGAGGGAAACCTCCCCACCCAACGGCAACCCGACCTGTGGTCATCCGCAGGGAAGAGCGCGGCCCAGCGGGAGGCTTGGTAATCAGCATTGGCGTAGGGTGCGGAGCCTCGCCAGACCGAGCTTGGTGGGGTCATCAGGAAAGCGTTCGGATGACCAGCTCCCTCGGCATAATCCGCGGCGCGAAAGGCGGCGCCGGGGTCGAGGGACTCGGAGGGAACGGCGGCATTGATCAGCAGGCAGGCGCTAAGGGTGACACCCTTAGGTAGGCTGGCGCGTTCGGCCGCCAGCAGGGCCACATAGCCCCCGAGGGAATGTCCCATCAGCACAAAGGGCCGACCAGGGTCCTGCTTAGCGAGGTCTGCCATTTGCTGGCGGAGCCGGGCGGCGGCGGCAGGCGCGCACTCGACCGCGGCCGCGTAGTTGACGGCGCCATGGTCGCCGTACCAGCGGAAGGCGACATAGCGGCCGGCGGATCCGGCTTGGTGGAGGCGCTTGAAGATCTCGGCTCCCCAGGCTCGACCTTGGTCGGGGCCGACATTGAACCCGTGGATGAAGATGACCCAAGGCCCAGTGGCTTCTTTGTCAGGTAGCATGCTTGGGGCTGGGACGGTCTGGGCGGAACGACTGCGAGCATCCCAAGAGCGATGGAAGGCATCGACAGGGCCGACCGCTACGCGCAGCGGGGCGCGCAGAAGGATGTCGGCTGGCTCGGGGACGCGTCCAACTGGGAGTCCCTTACGTACTAAGGCGACCCATAGAGTTCCACTGCCGGAGTGAGCTCCTTCGAGAAGCATGACGCCTTCGCCGAGACCAAGGAGGCGAGGACCGACGGTCGAGCGTGAGAAGACGCTGGAGAGGGGGAGGCCTCCGGTTTGGGCGCGAGACTTGGTGGCAGCGCCAAGTGGCTCGCCAAGGAAGGGCCCGTGTGCTGCTCCGAGGTCACGCTGCAGATACTGGGCAGCGCGAGCGACCGGCAGGGAGGTCTCGATGGCGTTGACGAGATGAGTTGGGCCCAGTAGCCGGATATCGTAGGGGGGCAAATCCTCAGCCGAGGCACCGAGACGCAGCGCAACTGGGAACCAGTCAACCAGGTCTGAAGTACCGCCGACGGTTGTCTGATGGAGATTGGAACGATGGTCGGCGGACTGGCCTGGGAGGTCAGAGAGCGGGTCGATGGAGAGGAATCCTTGGTCACGGTCGTCATTGAGCCAGAGCCGTAAGGGTCGGTGTTCGGCTGGGAATCCTTCATCGCCCAGCGGGAAGCCGGCACGTAGCCCGACCTCGTCGGTGGCCCTGACTAGGTCAGCCCGAAGACGCAAGGGAACGAGCAGGACGATGCGCAGGGAAGACCCATGGCGACGTCCCACCGCCAAAATTGCCCCAGCCGCATCCATCGCGACGGGATGGAGCTCGGTCCAACCCTCGGTGGTGTCGATGAGGTGCGTGAGTAGCTCGGGTGCACGAATGTCCCGGTCGGGGGCGTCGACATCCCAGACCAAGGGTTCGCGTGAGGCGAGTGACACGATGGATCGCAAGGCACCAGGGGCATCGGCCAAGGCGACACGGGAGACAGTGCCGGAGAAGGGAAGACGCCAAGGAGTAGATCCCGTCTCCTCGAGTTGGAGCTGGCCGCCGCGCCGGACGAGCAAGGCACCATCGTCACTCCATGCCAAGGGCTCTGCATCGGAGCCAAGCGAGCGGCCGGTGCCATCAAGACGCCAAGATCCAGCAGGTGAGTCAAAGCTCGCGACCCAACGTTCGCCAATACCATTACCAACCACCAGCGGGGAGAGGAAGCGACGCCTCGGTACGGGCAGGCCGATGTGAGCATCACCGATGAGTACGTCGACCCCCGTGGGCTCGGGCTCAAGCACTATGGGCTCGGCGGTGGCGAGGAAGCCTTCGCCACGTAGCCAGCGCAAGGGGCGGATGAGCCAGGGTGCAGGTTCATCATCGGGAATATAGCGATGCAAGGTGCCCGGAACGAGGTAGGGGCTCTCGATGCCATCCCAGCGCCAGACGGAGGTCGTCGGTAGTCCATCGTCGGAGGATTCAACCCGGGCGAGCACTGCACCATCGGCGCGAATGGTGGCGTACTCGATGTATTCCGAGCGCGGAGGAAGGGCGAGACGTTGCCATCCATCGGTCCAGGACCAGCGGAAGCCACGGTCGGTGAGGACGCGGTGACGCTCATCGGAGAGGGCAATTGGCCAGCCATGCTCATTGACGGACCCAAGATCAGCCGGCGCATAGCGCGGGGCGGGCGGGTGAGAGAGAGGGTTATCAGGACGGAATCCCTTGGCCAACTCCTCGGCATCGGACCATCCGTCGCCGTCG
Source organism: Opitutia bacterium (assembly GCA_041306485.1). Lineage (GTDB taxonomy): Bacteria > Verrucomicrobiota > Verrucomicrobiia > Opitutales > UBA953 > UBA8828. Next base: position 16,319 of record JBFZFD010000066.1, read on the forward strand.
CGATCGAAGGAGTTGGCGAGGGCGGAGAGAGGAAGCAACAGAAGGAGGAGTCGCATGCGAACCACCCTGCCC
>JBFZFD010000067.1:0-2846 GCA_041306485.1 Opitutia bacterium
TTCGCCCCCATGGAGAAGGCCTTCGACGCCGCTCAGGCCGCCAACCTCGCCAAGGCCGCCCGCCTCGACGAGCTCGGCCGCAAGGCCGCCCTCGAGGGCCGCGCCGCCGAGGGTGCCAAACTCTTTGCTAGCGGCAAAGGCGCCTGCATGGCCTGCCACAAGGCGGGCGCCCTGGGCCGCGCTGTCGGTCCGGATCTCTCGCGTATCGGTGCCATCCGTACGGAGCGCGAGCTCCTTGAGAGCATTATCCTTCCTTCCAATACCCTCGCCCGCGACTACGAGACGCTTCTCGTGGCCACGGCCGACGGACAGTCGCAACTCGGTCTGCCCAAGGGTCGCAGCGTGGAGGGACTCACACTCATGGACGCCGGGGGCGTGTCTCGCCTTATCCCGACCGCCTCCATTGTCTCCGAGACACCTATTCCCCAGAGCCTCATGCCCATGGGGCTCGACGCTGCCTTCACCGAGCAGGAGCTGCTCGATATCGTGGCCTGGATGCGCTCCCTGCGTTAAACCTCAGCCTTCTGCGCCCTTTTCAAAAGGCGTGACCGCCTTCCAGAGTCGATGGCGCGCTTCGTAGCCTTCGGGTAAGTAGACGACAATCGGGAGCCGGCTGTTGTAGCGGAAGGGTCCGTAGGCGGGGAAGGTCACGAATGCCTGCACCGGCGGCTTGTCCGACGGTACCCCAATCTTGGTACTGAAGGCACCCTTCGACACCGGGGCCTCCAGGTAGGTGTAGCCCCAGCCCTCGACCGTCTTCTCCTCAAGGCGCCCCATCAGGCCGACGCGATTGACCCCATCCGTCTCCATCACCTTGCCAACCATCAACTCCACGCGCCAGTCGTCTTCGTCGGGCTTGGCCTCGAGGTGGATCACCACGCGTCGGTATCCTGCCTTGGCCGATGGATAGGCCTTTTGCCAGTGGCTGGCGTCCGAGGGCCTAGCCGACTTCGCCTCCTTGGGAGCGTCGGCCCCCAGCAGGGCAAAGGCGAGCAGGGGCAGGGCAAGCAGGGTGGTGCGCATGGGAGTGAGCGTAGCCGCCCCCTCTGGCTTGTCTATCGCCCTCACCCGAAGAGGTCGGAATGGGTGCCGGTGCGTTCCAGCCGAATCACTCCCGCTGCCGCGTTGATCTGGTAGATGAGCAGCCAGTCGGGCTCAAGGTGACATTCCCGATGTCCGACCCAGTCTCCCTTCAGGGGATGGTCGCGCAGGCCTCGGGGGAGCGGCTCGCCTTTCGAAAGGAGTTCGAGGACTTGGCGCAACTTTTCCAGGTCCCTGCCTCGCTTGCTCGCCAGCCGGAGGTCCTTTCGGAACGCCGTGCTGTGGAAGACCGCTGTCATCGGATGCCGCAGTCCTTGAGGAGATCGTCGAAGTTCGTGTAGCGCCGCACGCCCTTGCCCTTGGCGGAGTCCCGCAGCGCCCGGCGTGTCGTCGCATTGGGCGTGCGTTCGATGGCGATCTCGAAGGGCAGCGACTTCGATAGCCGCACCTGGTGGTAGAGCAGGCGGATGGCGTCGGACGGCGTCAGGCCGAGTTTGGCGAGCACGGCCTCGGCCTCCGCCTTCAACTTAGGTTCGATGCGGGCGCGAATGGTCGTGGTTTTAGCCATAGCCTTAATGTAGCCACAATCGTGCCACATGTCAACAGGTCGGGTACTCGAAGAGGAGGGTCGCATGTTCATCATTGTTCGCCGCCCCTTGTCCTTGGTCGAGCCCACCCAGCTGAGGTTGATTGCCCAGGGTAGCGTTATGGAGCAGGCAGGCGGTTAGCGGTATCAGCGGTGCTAGCGGTGTTAGCGGGCGAGAACTCGCTAGCGCTCGTTACCTCTTTGGATAGGTTCGTACGTCATTTGAGTTTTCGTTAGTCACCTAAGGACGCACCCCCGGAGGTTCCGTAGGAACCTCCCTACCCATTGCGCCCGAGGTGTCCGATCCCTTGGGCAGGGTCGACCCGCCGGGTCTACCGCGGCCCGCGTGTCTTAGGTAGGGACGTCTCCCCGAGACGTCCGCGGCCTGCCCGGCGGGCGGGCCCTACCAATGCACGGCGCCTTCGGAGAAGCCGCCCTATCAGTGCGGACGCCTAGGGGCAGGCGTCCCTACCCAGTCAAGCAGGGCAAGGTTATGATTTCCCCAGCAGCTTCCTTAGCCCGGCCTCGTCGACGACGGGCACGCCCAGCTCCTGGGCCTTGTCGAGCTTCGAGCCGGCTTCTTCGCCTGCGACGACGTAGTCGGTCTTTTTGCTAACGCTGCCCGAGACCTTGCCGCCGGCTTTTTCAATCATGTCCCGGGCCTCGTCGCGCGAGAGCACAGGCAGGGTGCCAGTCAGGACGAAGGTCTTGCCCGCAATACCTTCAACGGATGCGGCCGTAGCAGCGGCGTCTTCGAGGTTGAGGCCGGCGGTACGCATGGCCTTGAGCCAGTCGCGGTGGTTGGGGTCGCTGAAGTAGGAGAGGATCGACTCAGTGACCTTGGTCCCAATTCCTGTGACAATAGACTCGGTACTGACACCGCCCTTGGCTCCGATGGTGGTGATAAGGAGATCGGGTGACTTGGCGTGGGCGAGGGCGTCGAGCGACTTGAAGTGCCGGGCGAGGTCCTTGGCGGTCTGCATGCCGACGTTGGGGATGCCGAGGGCGTGGATGGCGCGCCAGAGCTCTCGGCCCTTGGCGGCGTCGAGGCCGGCCATCATGTTGTCGACCGACTTCTCCTTGAACTTGTCGAGTATGGCCCAGTGCTGGGGCTCGAGCGATAGGACATCCGTGGGGGCGTCGACCAGTCCGACATCGATAAGCTGCTCGGCTACTGCCTCACCGAGGCCGTCGATGTCGAGACAGTGCTTCGAGGCGA
>JBFZFD010000068.1:0-4034 GCA_041306485.1 Opitutia bacterium
CCGCAGACCGTTCGTGGTCGGGCTTGCGGGGCGGGCGGGGGTCGGGCTGTCTGATGAGCCCATGATTGACCGAGCTCGACCCCAGCCGGACCCGACGCCCCATGTACCGGAGACCTTCGACGACCGCGGTATCGCCGGGCACCCCAAGGGCCTAAGCAACCTCTTCTTCGCCGAGATGTGGGAGAGGTTCTCGTTCTACGGGATGCGGGCTCTGCTGATGCTCTTCATGGTCGCGCCGGTGGCGACGGGCGGCCTCGGCCTAGATCAGGTGCGAGCGGCAGAGATTTACGGCAACTACACCATGGCCTGCTACCTGCTGTGCATCCTGGGAGGGTATGTGGCGGATAACTTTATCGGCGCACGACGCTCGGTACTCGTAGGCGGTCTCATCATCACAGCGGGACATTACACCTTGGCGGTCGACTCGATGGTAGCTTTCTACACCGGGCTCAGTCTGGTTGCAGTGGGTACAGGCCTACTCAAACCGAGCATCAGTACGCTGGTCGGTGGGCTTTATCGTGATAACGACGCACGGCGTGACGCGGGATTCTCAATCTTTTATATGGGGATCAACCTAGGTGCCTTTGCGGCGCCGCTGGTCACGGGCTGGCTCGCGCAGAGCGAGCGCTTCCGCGAAATCCTCACAGGCTGGGGTCTTGACCCCAACAGCTGCTGGCACTGGGGCTTCGGCGCAGCCGCCATCGGAATGACACTCGGAATGATTGTCTACGTGCGCCGTCTCTCTTGGCTGGGGAAGGTGGGAGAGGCTCCGCCGGCCGGAAAGGCTCGCCCATGGAAGGGCTTACTTTGGGTAACCCTGGGGAGTGCGGCTTTACTTGGCCTGCTGGTACGGGCTGACCGTTTCCCGGCGCTGCTCGTGACACTCTACTCGCTGCCCTTGATCGGCATCGCCTACTTTGGCCTTTTCCGGAAGGACGAGGAAGGGCGGCGCATGGGAGCCATCCTCGTCTTCTTCGTGGCAGCCATCCTTTTTTGGTCGGTGTTCGAACAAGCGGGGTCGACCCTCGCACTGTTTGCCGAGGAGCTGACGAATAATGAGGTGATGGGTCACGCCTTCCCTTCGTCGTGGTTCCAGTCAGTCAATGCACTCTTCGTCATGATGCTGGCCCCGATCTTCGCCTGGCTGTGGGTACGCATGGGGAAGGGTCAGCCCTCGGTGCCGGCGAAGTTCGCGTTAGGCCTACTCTTCCTAGGGCTTTCCTTTGCGCTGATGGTGCCGGCGGCAACGGCAACTGCGGCGGGTAAGGTGAGCCCGCTGTGGCTGCTCGGCGTCTACTTACTGCAGACCATCGGCGAGATGTGCCTGAGCCCTGTGGGTCTCAGCGCGATGTCCCGCCTCGCTCCCTCTCATCTCGCCGGACTTGTGATGGGAGTGTGGTTCCTCGCGACATCTCTAGGCAACAAGCTGGCGGGGACGCTCTCGGCAGCTTTCGACGCGAAGAATCCTGGGGCACTCTCGGACTTCCTCCTGAACCAGGCGCTGGTGGTCGGAGTGATGACGATCGCCCTTTTCGCCTTGGTGCCGTGGGTGAGAAGGTTGATGGGAACGAGAAGGTAAAGGGCACAGCAGCACAGGGGCACGGAGGCTGATGCCGCAGGCGGGCACAGCGGCACGGCGGCACAGCGGCACGGGAGAGACATTGGTGACCGGTGACAGGTGACCGGTGGATGAACCCCTCGGGTTGCCTCAGGTAAGGAGCGAGGTGCGAGGAGCGAGGAGTGAGTTCATGCCCAATCGACGAACGCAGAATTGTAGTGAAGCGGTTTCGGAGAAACCGCCCTACCCGGGGTAGGTTGATCGAGATTCGCCCGGAGGATGCGTAGCATCCTCCCTACCCGCGACAGGTGTAGGGTAGGTGGGGCGAGAGGTATGGGAGATACACGGAGGCCTGGGGACAGGCCTCCCTACCCGAGACAGGTTTCGGGTGTCAGGGGCACGGCGGCTCGGGAGATACAAGGAGGTCTCGGAGAGACGTCCCTACACAAGGCAACGGGCGGCGGCCAGTATGGCCGCGGACACAGTGGGTGCAGCAGTTACAGCAGATACCGCTGACTCCTCAGGCCTTGCGGCGGCGACGGATAGCTGCGCCAGCGAGGGCGAGGCCGCCGAGGATCAGGCCGTAGGTCGAGGGCTCGGGGACGGCCGAATAGGTGAGCGTGATTTCGGTAAACATAATCCACCCATTGGCAGGGGTGACTGGATTCGAGACGACAAAGACGACGTGGTCGGTCTCGAACGGGTCAAAGCTGAAATCAAGCGCCACCGACGTGCCGGAACCGACGGGGTCGGTCACGGCGTAAATCTCGAAAAAAGTGGCTCCATCATTACGGATAACGACCTGTTCCGGGACATATACCCCGACGTTTCCATCATCGGAATCCGCGAACCAAAGCCGGGCCCCAGTCAGCTGCACGCTCTCGGAGAAAGCGAAGCGGACAGTCGCAGGCTCGTAGAGCCAGCCGACAAATGGAGCAATGTCCGGGAAACTGACGGTCGACGACCAGGCGGGAACGAGGTCAATGCCATCCGTCAGCTTGTTCAGGTTAGAGTCGCCGTAGGAGAAGTTGGGCTGGGCGGCCGGAAAGGTGTAGGACACCGTGACCGCTGCGGACAAGGAGGCGGCCGTTCCTGCGAGTAACAGGAGGGTCATTGGGGCGCTGGCTGGTAGACGGGCCACTGAGCAAACAATTGAGAAAGACGGAGTGCTCTCAAGTCTTATTGATGAAGAGTTTGGGGAATGGGGGGAGGCATTGGTGACTGGTGACCGGTGGGTGAACTCGCGTTGCTCGTAAGCTGGGGATGTGGGAGTCACCGCTTTGCTGCGGGGTTTGTGCAGAGTCCCATTCCCCCGAACCCTAATGTTGGAGATAACGAGCGTTAGCGAGTTGTGCGACCTGTCAGCGGTCATCGATTGTGTTTTGTTTTGATCTGAGCCCTTGAGCCCCTGGGGTCCTGATAACAAGAGAGGTCACGACGTGGTCGTGCCCCTACCCGAGGCAGCAGTGCTAGCGGTATTAGCGAAAACGTGCGTTAGCGAGTTGTTCGACCGGTCACCTGTCAATGGTCACCAATGTATCATCGGTTAGGTCGGCCCCGGAGGTTGCGTAGCAACCTCCCTACCCATTGCAGGCTGTGGCGCCTTTGGAGAAGACACCCTACCTGTGGCCCTTAGAGCCTGATATCAGAGGCTCGCTGTAGTGCGGATCGAGACCGGACAGTGGTCCGAGCCGGTGATATCGGCGTGGATGGAGGGGTCGGACCAGGCGTCGGCGAGGCCGGAGGAGGCGAGGAAGTAGTCGAGTCGCCAGCCGATGTTGCGGGCGCGGGCGTCGGTACGGACAGTCCACCAGGAGTAGGCGCCGGCCTTGTCGGGATGACGCTCGCGGAAGGTGTCGGCGAAGCCCTCGTCGCCGAGAAGGCGTCCAAAGGACTCCCGTTCCTCGTCAGTGAAGCCGGCGTTGCGGCGGTTGGACTTGGGATTGGCGAGGTCGATTTCCTGATGCGCGCAATTGAAGTCGCCGCAGACGAGGACGGGCTTGCGCTTGGCGAGTCGGGCGAGGTGGCGGCGGAAATCCTCATCCCACTTCAGGCGGTAATCGAGGCGGGCCAGCTCGCGCTGGGAGTTGGGTACGTAGGCGGAGACGACGAAGAGGTCCTTGAACTCGGCGGTGAGGACGCGGCCCTCGCGCGGGTGGTCGCCGGGGATGTCGGCCTCGACCTTGATCGGCGCGACACGGGAGAGGATGGCGGTGCCGGAGTAGCCTTTTTTGTCGGCCTCATGCCAGGCCGCGTGGGCGAAGCCGAGATTGATGTCACGCGCCTTGGCGGTCTCGCACTTGGTCTCCTGGAGGCATAGTACATCGGGCTGGGCGGCCTTGAGGAAGCCGGCCAGCCCTTTACCGAGGGCGGAGCGCACGCCGTTGACGTTCCAGGAGACAATGTGGGAGGGGGACGAGGGGAGCACGGGACTCAGGGGCTGCGGCATGAAGTATAAGTCAGGGATAATTGGATC
>JBFZFD010000069.1:0-5618 GCA_041306485.1 Opitutia bacterium
CCGCCCTGCCTCCTACCGCCCCCTGCGCCCCTTCTGGGAATCGCGAGGCTACGCCGAGCAACCCGCGCTGCAGGCGACCTATCGGTGGAAGGATATTGGCGAAACGGCCGAGACGCCCAAGGCTCTGATCTTCTGGACCAAGACATGGACCGCCTGACCCTCGAGCTTCAAACCTTCGATGTCGCCGCCCCCGAGGCGACATCCGCTCGGGAATTCGCGGATCTAGTCCGGCGCCGCGTCACCGCTGCATGGGACGATGGAGCGGACCTCGTGCTGCTTCCCGAGCTGCTCTGGATGGGACTCGCGCGCTTCGTCGACGGACCCGACTCGACCCGCGAGGTGGCCGAGCTCTTCCGCGCCCAGCTCTGGCCTAGCTTATTGGAATCCCTCCGACGTCCGGGCAAGGCGGCCGTTCTCGGCACCGTGCCCTGGGCGGTGGACGGCGGCGTGCTGCGTAACCGCGCCCCGATTGTCAGCGACGGGCGCGAACTTCACCAAGATAAGCTCAACCTGACCCCTTGGGAAACCGGCCTACGGGGCGGCGATACCCTCCATGTCTGGGACTTCGGCGGGGTGCGTTGCGCCGTCATCATCTGCCTCGACATCGAGGTTCCCGAGCTCTCGGTCGCTCTACGCGCTAAGGCGGTCGACCTCGTCCTGGTGCCGAGCGCTACCGAAAATATCCTCGGCGTTGAGCGCGTCGGACGCTGCGCCGACGCACGGGCGGTCGAGCTCTGTTGCCATGTCGGGCTTGCCCACCTGGTAGGAGACATCAACTCGAGCTTGGTGGACGCCAATGTCGGCCGCCTAGGCATCTTCTCGCCTTCGCAATCGGCCTTCGGCGGCTCACCCCGCCAGCGCGTCAGCGAGATCGTTTCCTCCGGCTTCCACCGTCTCCGTGCGGAGTTGGATGTCGCCGCGCTGCGTCGCCAGCGCGACCTCGCCCTTGAGACCAACCCCGCGCGCCTGCGCCCCGGCTCAATTCGCGTTGAGGGCTAAGCCTTTTCCTATGAGCGACCTCATCCGCACCTACTACCAAGCATTCAACTCTGGCGACCGCGAGGCCCTGCTCGCCCTGCTTCATCCCGACATCGTCCATGAGATCAACGAGGGCGGCGCCGAGGTCGGTATCCCCGCCTTTCGCGCATTCCTTGAGCGCATGGACCGTTCCTATCAAGAGACGGTTGAGGACCTCGTGGTCTTTGCCGGCGACCAGCCTGGACGCTTCGCTGCCGAGTTCTTCATCCGCGGCAAGTACCTCCGCACGGACGAGGGCCTGCCCGAGGCCAAGGGCCAGGAGTACCATCTCCGGGTGGGGGCCTTCTTCGAGCTCAAGGATGGCAAGGTCGCTCGGGTCACCAATCTCTACAATTTGGCGGCCTGGATGCGGATGGTCGGGGGCTGATCCCAATCTTGGGTCACGAACCTTGGTTTCACTTGTGAAACAACTGTTGGGATAATTTAGAAACCGGTTGTCCAAGCGGAAAAGTTGTGCAGCCTTATTAATCTGATCCACCCAATCCCTATGACCAAACTCCAACGCCTGCTCGCTCTCCTCGGCCTCGTGGCTCTCGCCGCCCTTCCTCTTCAGGCAAGCCCGTATGATGACGATGGTTTTGACGACGAGGATGACATCGTTTTGACCGACGAGCAGCGCCTGACCCCCGAGCAGAAGGCGCGTCTCGCCGCCGCCGAGGTCGCGGCCAAGCGCGCCGCCGTCCTCGCCGAGCGCGCCGCCAAGACCACCGCCGCCGCCGCCGACCGCGCCGCCCGCCGCGCCGCGAAGCCGGTTCGCAATGCCGTCAAGGCCGAGGGCAAGTACATCATCGAGTTGGCTAAGCTCACCGAGGATCAGGGCGTCTTGGATTCTGCCCTCACTCTCGCGGGTGAGCTAGGCACCGACCTCACCGTCCTCCCCACCCTCGAGGAAATCCTCGCTGCCGAGCGTGACGAGTCCCTTGCCGACGCGGCGTTCTACCGCAGCCTTATCCCGATGACCGCCGGCCAGCGCGTCGCCGCCCTCGCCTCGCGCCCGTCCGATGATGATGATGATGACCTCGACTACGACGTTCTGGCTGGTTTCAATGAGCTTCAGCTCTTGATTCTTGAGGCCACCGATGAGCTCGCCGATGAGCTCGCCGACGTTGCCGAGGCCTATGCCTCCTGGCAGGACAAGCTCGCTCTCTCGCTTCTATCCCCGGCCGACTACGCCGCCGAGTTGGCCCGTCGCGCCACCCTCGAGCGCGCCCGCCTCGCCGAGCTCCGCGCGTTACCCCGTCCCTCCCAGGTCTGGCTGCGCAAAGCCTGGAGCGCCGAGGAGGACGCCGCCGAGGCCGCCGCCGCACTTGAGTGGCTCGGCCGAAACTGAGCCCCGGCTGAGTTTCCCCGCTGGCCCGGCTTTTGCCGGGCCTTTTTGTGCGCAGGCCGCAAAAAAGAGTGGTCGCTCAAGGCGGCTGGGTGCTATCTAGATTCAGTGTCCACGGCATCCCGAGGTCCTTTGGTCGTGCGTCTCCGCAACTGGGTCGGGGACGTCGTCCTCTCCGTGCCCACGCTGAGGCGGCTGGAGTCAGCCGGTCACGACCTACATCTGGTCGGCAAGGGTTGGGCGTCCGGCCTATTGGAGGGTTTCGGATGGAAGGTTCACCGCGTGGCCGACACCTATCTCGGGCGCATCCGCCAGCTGCGCGAGCTGCGTCTTTCCCTGGGCGGCGAAACGTCGAGCTTGGTTTTCCCCTATTCCTTTTCCTCCGCCTTCGAGGCGCGCGCGGCGGGCCTGAGTCCCATCGGCTTCGCGGGCGAGGGTCGCAGCTGGTTGCTGAGACAAGCCGTGCCCATGCCGCTCGGTCTGCACACCCTCGATGAATATTGGGCTCTTGGACAGGCCTACCTTGGGACCTCGGAGCCGGCTCCCGACCGGGTGGAATGGGTTTCCTCCCGCCAGGCCGAGGCCGAGGGTGATCGGCTCCTGCGCGAGCACGGCCTAGCTGAGGGTTACGCGCTGATCTGCCCGTTCTCGGGCGGCACCGTCGACGGCGAGCGGAAGCGCTGGCCGCATTTTCCCGAGCTCGCTGCCGCCCTAGCCCGCGAAGGTGTGCGCTTGGTGGCCTGCCCCGGTAGCGAGGCCGAGATGAGGACTTCTCGCAGGCTCTATCCGGACGTACTCGCCCTGCCCGGCGTTGGTATGGGTGCCTATGGCGTCCTGCTTAGACGGGCGCGCTTGGTGGTCTCCAACGACACCGGTCCGGGACACCTTGCAGCGGCCGTCGGGGGGCGGCTCTTGTCCGTACTCGGACCCACGCCGCTCGGACAGTGGAGGCCCCGCGGCTCAGGGGTGACTCTGGAGCATAGCTGGCCCGAGTGGCCCTCGACTGAGCGGGTGCTCGCGAGGTCACGCTCGCTTCTTTCGTCCTGAGCGCCCACGCTGGTGGCATGACCGAGATTCCCGTCGACCTCGCTACCCGAGTCATCGCCGAACACGACCGGCTCCTGGCCGACGGTTCTTGGCCCCCTGCCGAGTCGCCCTCTGATGATGCCGCCGAGCCCCTCTGGCACTGGATCCGCACGAACCACCGATTCAACACGCTGCTCTGGCGCGAGGAGGACCTTGCCCGTCGCACTCAGGCCGCAGATGCCGAGATCGTCGCCAACAAGCGTGCTATCGACCGCTGTAACCAGGCGCGCAACGATGCCACCGAGCGGGTCGATGAGATCTTGCTCATTGCGCTTGGTCTGGTCGACCCCGCCACCGCCGTTACCGACAGTCCAGTTGCTAGGCTGGCGCCCGGCTCCCGCCTAAACAGCGAGACTGCCGGCAGCATGGTCGACCGCATGTCCATCATGGCGCTCAAGGTCCATGCCATGGAGGCGCAGACGCGTCGCACGGACACCGATGCCGCCCACCTTGGGGCCAGCCAGCGTAAGCTCTCCCAGCTCCGACTACAGCGTGCCGACCTCGGCTCGTGCCTCGATCGCCTGCTAGCAGATGCCCACGCGGGCCTCGCTCATTTTAAGGTATACCGTCAGTTCAAGATGTACAACGACCCTAGCCTCAACCCCGCCTTAGTCGCGGAGTCGAAGGCTCGCATGGGTCGGTCCAGCTGAGCTAGCGGTGGCTCAGGCCTTACCGGGAATAGGGGGCTTTTCCTCAGGGAGGATGATGTCGCCCTTCTCGAAGTCCTCCGCCGAGGGCTTGCAGGCAAGCCCGTAGTGGGGGGACTTCTCGTTGCGGATAAGGTCGTCCCAGCGGATGATGTCGCCGGTGTAGGCCGACATCCGGCCCATCACCGCGGCGAGGGTCGAGTCGGTCACAGCCTGGGTTTCGTTGAGCGGGTTGCCCGCGAGCACGCCCTTGATCAAGGCCACATGCTCCTGGACGTAGGGGTTGTCGGACTCGAGCTTGATCTCGGGCACTTCGACCTTGGTCCCCGTGATACGACCACCGCCGAAGGCCTCGCCCGTAGCGCCGGTGAACTGCTCGCCGACTCGGCTCCAAGTGCCAGAAATCTGCCGGCACTGGCTGTGGATGTGGACGCCACCACCGAAGTCGAAGTCGACGCTGAAGAAGTCGAACATGTTGCCAGTCTCGCGGCGGGCGCGGGCGCCGTAGCCGACGGCCGAGACGGGAGGGCGGCCGATGAACCAGATGGCTACGTCGATGTTGTGCACGTGCTGCTCGACGATGTGGTCGCCGGAGATCTCGTTAAAGTTGAGCCAATTACGGGCAAGGTAGGAAGAGGCGGACTCACCTTCCTTGCGGCGCTTGATCCAGGGCACCGTGCCGTTCCAATGCACCGTGCCGCCGCGGATAGGGCCGATGGCGCCTGCGTCGATGCGTGCCTTGTTCAGCAGGTAGGCGGCCTGGTGGCGGCGCTGGGTGCCTGCCACGACGCCAAGCTTGCGAGCCTTAGCCTTCTCGCCGGTGGCGTACATGGAGCGGGCGCCGACGGGGTCAACGCAGACGGGCTTCTCGATGAAGCAATGCTTGCCTGCTTCGACTGCGGCGGCGAAGTGCAGCGGGCGGAAGGCGGGGGGTGCGGCCATGACGACGAAGTCGCAGCCACTGGCGACGACCTTGCGGTAGTTGTCGAAGCCTCCGAAGGCCCGGTCGGCCGAGAGCCCGAGACCTTGGGCGGTGCGCTTGGCTGATTCTTCGAGGGCGTCGCCTACCGCGGTGATTTCGACAGGCAGCCCGAGGATTTTGGCCGCGGCTTGGAAGTCACGGATCGCGCCGTTGCCACGGCCGCCACAACCAATCAAGCCGACCTTAAGGACAGCGGGACGCTTGCCGGCCTCGAGACCGAGGGCGGGGGCGGCGGCAAGGGCAACTCCGGCGAGCGCGGTGTTGGCGAGGAATTGGCGACGGGGTAGGGTTTCCATGTGGGGGTGAGTAAGCATGGTAGGCGGCTAGGTTCCTCTGACGAGTTGGATTACCGACATTTTCTAGCGTCGGCCGGGCTGGTTGCTGCCCCAGCTCGCTCGCCGTCGGGGTACTAGCGATCCTTGGGCTGGCCAGGAATCGAGAGAGTCCTGTTGCCGGTGTCGTCCTCAAGGAAGAGGCTAGCCAGCAGCCCGACGATAAAGCAGGTGGTTAAGCCGATGAAGCCGTAGAGGATACCCGT
>JBFZFD010000070.1:0-4680 GCA_041306485.1 Opitutia bacterium
GTGTACTCGTCGAGCTCGCCATCGGCGGTGCCGAGGCGGGCGCGGAGGAAGAGGTAGCTCGGGTAGAGCTTGAGCTTGGTCTGCTTCTCCTTGCGGTTGCGCGTCTCCTTGACGGTGCGCTCGGGCATGAGGACCTGCTCGACCGAGGCACGGATGGCATCATCGGTGGACATGGCTCGCTCGATGTTGCGCTTCACCTTGGCCTCGTTGTTGGAGAAGGTCTGGAGGGTGTACCAGAGAACCTGGCTGGAGACGGGGGGGCGGGTAGATTCAGACATGGGCGTGGGGGCCTTAGCGGACCAAGCCCGTGGCGTATTGCACGAGGCCGGCAAGGGAGAGGTCGCAGAGGACGACCACGACGCCGGCGAGGGCGACGAGGGCGGTCACGACGAGGGTGGAGTGGACTAGCTCGCGGCCCGTCGGCCACGACGCCCTGACGAAGACCTCGTTGAGGGTCTCGTTCCAGAGGGAGCGAAGGTTGCCGAGAAGGCGAAGCATGGTGGGAGGGGGAGGTGGCAGGACGGGTGGGAGTCGAACCCACAACCAACGGTTTTGGAGACCGCTACTCTGCCAATTGAGCTACCGTCCTAAGGAAGGGGGGGTTAAGCGACGATGCCGCAAGGGCCCTTGTCGGGCCCCGCGGCATCCCCGCAGGTGGGTTCAGGCGGCGGTCACTTGATGATTTCGAGGATCTGGCCCGCGCCGATGGTCTTGCCACCCTCGCGGAGTGCGAAGCGCTGGCCCTTCTCCATGGCGATGGGCTTGCCGAGCTCGATGGTGATGGTGACGTTGTCTCCGGGCATCACCATCTCGGTGCCGGCGGGGAGAACCACGGTGCCGGTGACGTCGCAAGTTCCGAAGAAGAACTGGGGACGGTAGTTGTTCGCGAACGAGGTGTGGCGACCGCCCTCATCTGCCTTCAGGACGTAGATTTGGGCCTTGGCCGAGGTGTGGGGCTTGATCGTGCCGGGCTTAGCGAGGACTTGGCCGCGCTCAACCTGGCTCTTCTCAACGCCGCGGACGAGGAGGCCGACGTTGTCGCCAGCCTGACCCTGATCGAGCTCCTTGCGGAACATCTCAACACCGGTGACGGTGGTCTTCAGGGTGTCGCGGAGGCCGACGATTTCGACTTCTTCGCCAACCTTGATCACCCCGCGCTCGATACGGCCAGTCATGACGGTGCCGCGGCCAGTGATGGAGAAGACGTCTTCGACGGCCATCATGAAGGGCTTGTCGATTTCGCGCTTGGGCTCGGGGATCTCGGAGTCGAGAGCGTCGAGCAGGTTCTGGATGGCCTGCTCACCCTCGGGGGTGGCGTCAAGGGCAGCGGTGGCGGAGCCACGGACGATTTTGACGTTTTCGCCGTCGTACTGGTGCTTGGTGAGAAGGTCGCGGATTTCCATCTCGACGAGTTCGATCAGGTCGGGCTCGGAGAGGTCGACCTTATTGAGCCAGACGACGATCTTGGGCACGCCGACCTGGCGGGCGAGGAGGATGTGCTCGCGGGTCTGGGGCATCACGCCGTCGGCAGCGGAGACGACGAGGATCGCACCGTCCATCTGGGCGGCGCCGGTGATCATGTTCTTAACGAAGTCGGCGTGGCCGGGGCAGTCGACGTGGGCGTAGTGGCGGTTGTTGGACTCGTACTCGACGTGCGAGGCGGCGATGGTCACAGTCTTGGTGGCGTCGCGCACGGTGCCTCCCTTGGTGATTTCGGCGTAGGAGCGATTCTGGGCCAGGCCCTTACGCGCTTGGACGGCGACGATGGCGGCGGTCGTGGTGGACTTGCCATGGTCAATGTGGCCGATAGTGCCGACATTGACGTGAGGCTTGGTGCGGTTGAACTTTTCTTTGGCCATGGTAGTGCGGTTGGGAGGTTGTGGTGTGGTGTGGTTGTGGTGTGGAAAGTGGTGGAGCCCCCGAGCGGATTTGAACCGCCGACCTCGTCCTTACCAAGGACGCGCTCTACCAACTGAGCTACAGGGGCGCTCCGCGCAAAGGAAGGGGGTTCATGAAGAGCGCAGGAGGCTCCGTCAAGCGGATTTTGACCTCAATTTGACAAGTGCTCGGATACCCCCTTAGGGCCCCACGCGAATACGGTAGGAACCGGGGGGTAAAAGGCGCCCCCAGGCTTGTCGCGAGGCCCAGTCAAGGGCAGCTTGATCCAAGGCTGAATTTCCCGAGGAAATCGTCAGATAAGGCTGGGATTGGAGGCCAAAGTTGTCAGTCCCTAGACGCAATTCAATGGGGGTTTTTATACTTAATATGTTGTTGCTCAATAGTTTATGAATTTCACTCGACTGGCCTATCGAAGTGGATTCGAGTCGGGTGATAAGTTCACCTGAATCTGAAAATACCTCGGCAATGGGCATCCTGCTTGCTGGAAGCTGCCGGGGGACTGCCTGCCCGAGGGTACGAAGGGGTTGATTTTCAGGCTCGAGCAGCACCGCGACCGCGGTGACCGGGGAAGTTTTCTGTGAAAGGGGGTTAAGGTTGAGGGGCTGGCTGGGCTGGGTGCGCAGGTCGGACCCGTAGGCGAGGAAAGGGGTGGCTTCGGGTTGGGCGAGGACGGCGACTTGGCTGGGGCCGGTGGGGGATCGCAGGAAGAGCCCGGAGGGGTCGGCGAGTTCCGCCCGATCGAGCCAGGGGGAGGCCGAAGAGAGGAGAAGGGAGGAGGGAGCCTGGGGAAGGAGCCGGGGCTGGGAGCGATGGCCGGGGGCGAGTAAGGTCCAGGCAGCGACGAACAAGAGAAGGCAAGCCCAGGCGACGACCAAGGCGGGTCGGGGAATACGACCGCTGGCTAGGGCGAGCAGGCGGGCAGCCATCGTTCAGTAGCCCTTGGGGCGTTCCTCGATGGGGATGCGCACGACCACGCTCTTGCCCTCGCGGATGACCGAGAAATCGACGCGCGCGCCCGGGCGGAAGCCGGAGATGGTGAGGCGGAGCTCGCTCCAACCGGCGACGGGGAAGGCGTTGACCGAGGTGACAAGGTCTCCTTCGCGCAAGCCGGCGCGAGCGGCGGGAGAGCCCTCACTAACTTGGGTGACCCGGGCTCCCTGCCCGCGGGGGGATCCAAGCCGGACGGCCTCGGCGAAAGGGACGTCCTCGCCAACTGCGCCGATGTAGCCGCGCACAACGGTGCCGCGCTCGATGAGAGACTCGGCGATAAAGCGGGCGAGGTTGCCCGCAACGGCGTAGCCGATGCCGGCGCCGTCGGCGCGGACAGCGGTATTGATGCCGACGAGCCGACCCTCGGCGTCAACGAGGGCCCCGCCGGAGTTGCCAGGGTTGATGGGGGCGCTGGTCTGGATGAAGTCTTGGTAGTCGGGGCCCCCGCGGAGGGAGAGGTTGTTACGGCCGAGGCCGGAGACGATGCCCTCGGAGACACTCAGACCGACGTCGAGCGGATTGCCTACCGCGAAGACAACGTCGCCCACGCGGAGATGATCACTGTCGGCGAAGCGGAGTGAGGGAAGGTCCTTAGCGTCAACCTTGACCACAGCGATGTCGGTCCGAGCGTCCGAGCCAACGAGGGTACCGCGCAGGTCCCGCCCATCGGCGAACTGCACCATGGCTACGCGGGAGACGACTTGGCCTTGGGCTGTGACGACGTGGTGGTTGGTGATGATGTAGCCTGAGGGATGCACGACCACGCCGGACCCGAGTGCGATGGGGACGAGGAACTTGCCGGTGGTCGGGTCGCGACGTACGAGGCGAGGGTTGGGCACGGGGACGCGGCGCAGGTCGGCCTCAGAAACCTCGAGAGCGAGGCGCACACTGACCACGGCGGGGGTGACGCGCGAGAGCATGTCGGCATGGCTCACGCCAGGACGGCCACGGTCGAGCAAGCGCGGGTCCGTGGTCAAGGGAGCCTTCTGCCCAGCGAGGGCGGCGGCGGTCAACAGCAGGAGGGTGCGGAGCATGGCGACCCCTTGAGCCTAGCCTGCCCTGGCGGCAAGGCAAGCGGGGTCAGCGGGAGGGCTCGGGCTCGGCCTCGTTGCGCTCGCGATTGAAGCGCATGGAGTAGACCCGGGTGACCCCCTTCTCCTGCATCGTCACACCGAAGATGGCATCGGCGGCGGCGACGGTGCCCTTCTTGTGGGTGATGACGAGGAACTGGGAATGGCGGGTGAACTCGCGAACGATATCGGTGAACCGGCCGACATTGACGTCGTCGAGCGGGGCATCGAGCTCGTCGAGCACGCAGAAGGGCGAGGGCTTCACCATGTAAATGGCGAAGAGCAGCGCGACGGCGGTCATGGTGCGCTGGCCTCCGGAGAGCAGGGAGATGCCGCGCAGCTTAGTGCCCGGGGGCTGGGCGATGATCTCGATGCCGCTGTCGAGCACGTCCTCGGCCTGCACGAGGTGGAGGTCGGCCTTACCCCCGTTGAAGAGGCGCTCGAAGGTGAAGGCAAAGTTGCGGCGCACCTGCTCGAAGGTATCAGTGAAGAGTTGGAGCGAGGTGGCGTTGATTTCGTCGATAGCCTTGATCAACTCCTCCTTGGACTTCCAGAGATCGTCGCCCTGGGCCTTGAGGAAGTCGTGACGCTGGCGCAGCGAAGCGTATTCCTCGACCGCAACCAAGTTGACCGCGCCCATGCCAGCGAGGCGCTCGCGGAGCCCGGCGATTTCGCGCACGAGAGGCGGCCAATCGGTGGAGTCCATCGCGGCGAGGTCGGC
>JBFZFD010000071.1:0-2610 GCA_041306485.1 Opitutia bacterium
AGAACACGAGCTCTGGAAGGACTTCCTCGACGTAGCTCCCTCGGGTGAGCTTCCTTGGAGAAGCTAACCGAGTCCCGCGAAGCCGGACTCGGTAGCGGGTTGGCGGCGTCCGCGGGCCGGCTGTGGAAGCGGCGCAGACTCGCTCCGCTCGCCCTCAACCAAAGACGCGTGCCTCCCCGCTCTCTTGCTAGAGAAGGCTATCTACCGGGCCGTCAGGCCCTCCGCGGCCCCGCAGTCACCGCTTCCCCGCCAACTCTCTTATCTCGACGTTCCCGAGCGTACCGCCTCAAAGATCCAACCCTCGGCTTCCCAGTCGAAGTTAGGGATACGGTTTCCTTCGGGTGCTTTGCGCAGTTCCTCAGGGATGGGATCGTTGGTGACCCGAAAGAGCTTCAGCGTACCTTCTCCGACAAATTGGTTCTTCGACCTCTGGGGCTTGGCGACCTCGATGGTCAGATAGACATCAAACACGCCCCCGGGCGTCTCCCCGATGAGGATCTCAATCGGAATAGAGTCACCCTTACGCATCGTGATCCAAGGGCCTGCGCGCAGGCGCGCTAGCCCTCCCGGGGCGCGGTTGAAGGGGAATTCCTGCGTCACTACCTGATTGAAGTCCTTGTAGTTGCCATCACGACCGACCTCGAAGTGCTCATAGCCGTCGTCGAGGGCGATCTTGCGGTTCCAGCGCACCAGAAGCCAATCGTCGCCCGAACCCACGAAACGGAAGGTGCCAGACTGCGGGGCCTTGACGTTGCCCTTGTAGTGGACCACCCAGCGGGAGGGAGCCACTTCCTTCTCAACCCCGTAGGCCTGGGGGGCCGCGTTGGCGCTCCTCGAGGGGATGAAGAGCTGGCTCGCGTAAAGCGGCTCAGGCGCTTCGTAATATCGCGAAAACTTGGAGGGGTTCCAATTGGCGTTGAGGAAGTCCCTTACCGCCTCGCGATAGGGTCCGATGTTGTCCTTCGCCTCGGTCGCCCGCTTCTGGCGCGTCTGCTTGATGTCGTAGAAGGTACCGACCAAGCCATTGACCGCGAACTTCGAGCCGAAGACGCCGACGAAGTTGCGGGAGTTGCCGACCCCTACGCCCTTGCCGGAGCCGATACCCCCGCCAGATCCCCCGCCGAAACCCTTCGAGGAGCCGCCGCCCGAAAGCCCCGCCATCAGCGAGGGCGCGGCGGTGGTTGGAAGGTCGGGCAGGGCGACCGATGCGGTAGCTGACTTCGAAGTAATACGGGCCGAGGTGCGAGCGAGGTTCTGCGCGTTGCGCGGCGTCATCTTGTGCTCATAGACCTTGGCCCGCTCTCCCTTGGCGCCTCCCCCTGAGCCAGTAGCAAAGGTCTCAGGGTCGGTCTTGGCCTCGTCGGTGATGGTCACAATCACCCAGGCCGCGAAGACGAAGAGAAGTATCCCGTGGAAGACGACCGAGATGATCAGCCCATCTCCCCCCACCCGCTTCCAAAAAGGTAGACGCGGGCGCATGCCCGCAATGCCCGTCGCCGGCGCGGTCTCGTAGTCCGAGTAGACCGGCTCACCCTCAGTAGGTAAGCCTTCCGGGGGAGGCGGAGTGTTGTCCGTTGAAGACATCCCCTTTAGGATGACACTTTAGCAGGGGTTGCCAATACCAACCTAGCGTCCAGCCCCCCGCAACGTCACTCCATTGATTTCGCAGCCAAACAGAGGCCCTTCGGTCTGGTGATCGATATGGTTGCTCTGCTTCAGTAAGATTTCCTCCGGTGAGAGTGGCTCCAGCATGAAGATAGGGAGCTGGGTATCGCGGCCTTTAGGGTAGGCTACACCCTGCTGCTCGATGAGCAGCGCGGCGGAGAAGAGCCCTCCATAGGATTCTCCAAAAGCCACTTGAATGCGGTAGGCCTGTCCTTTGCGCAACTCGAGCCACTCTCCTGCATAGCGACCACCGGCATGAGGAGGGAAGAGCATCCCCTGCCCGTCGGTCTTGCCTGCATTCTTAGGTAGCCAGTCGGGCTCGAACTTTGTCACGTTCAACTTGGAGTTGGGCCAGAAGGTGGAGAGGACGGTCTTACCCCCAACCGCAACCACCATGATGTCATCACCCAGTCCCACAAACCGATATTTTCCGGAAACCGGAGGTGCGAAGGATCCCTCGTAGTATGCCAGCCAACCCGGCGCCTGGATTTCCTTCTCACACTCGAATGCCTTGGTTGCCTCCGCTGCATTGCGCGGTGGGATGAAGATGTTGGAAGCGTAGAGCTTGAGTTCGGCCTGCCGGTATCGGCTGTCGAGCATCGCCTTAGCCCCAGACCAGTTTCGGTCCAGCGTCTCAAAGGCCCGTTGAAGTTGGGCAATCCTCTCGGCGGCATCCGCGCCCAGGTTTCTCCCGGTCGGTCCGAACTTCAGGTCATAAAGTGTACCCTCTAGCGAGTTAGGCCGCTTAAAGGATCCACCGAAGGCACCGACGAAGTTCTTAGCATTACCAACCCCGACGCCCTTACCGGAGCCGATACCGCCGCCAGAGCCGCCGCCGAAACCCTTCGACGAGCCGCCGCCGGAAAGCCCTGCCATCAGCGAGGGTGCGGCGGTGGTCGGAAGGTCGGGCAGGGCGACCGAGGCGGTGGCCGACTTGGAAGTGAT
>JBFZFD010000072.1:0-5099 GCA_041306485.1 Opitutia bacterium
GCCTCAATCGCGTCGCCCGTGCCCATCTCCCCGTAGTCTCCGATAATGCGCATGACGCCGCTCTGGTTGCTACTGACATGTTCACGCCGACCACTGTGGTGCGCTACACCGGACGTCTCAATGGTGCCATCTACGGCTCCACCGAGAAGCGCCGCGACGGCCGAACCCATCTCGACAACCTCTTCCTCATCGGCGCCGACCAAGGCGTCCTCGGCATCACCGGTGCTATCCTCTCCGGCATCTCCATGGCTAATTTACACTGCCTAAGGGAGGGATGAGGTTAAGAGGTTAAGGAGACTAAGGAGACTGGGGATACTAAGGAGACTGGGGAGGCTGAGGATACCAATGTGTCCCCGCCTCTTCGCGCGGTTTCTCTGAATTCCTAAGAGTCCCCGGTCTCTTTAGCCTCCTTAGAATCCTCAGTATCCTCAGCCTCCCCAGTTTCCTTTCCTATCCTATTTATCCCGCACGATCCGGAAGCCCGAGTGGTTCGTCGCGGTCAATTCATCTACTCCGTGACGCGCAGCTGGGCGAAAGCGAAGGCAATAGGTGCGATCGCAAAGCCACGATCCACCGCGCATCGCGCGCTGACCGTAGCCCGTGCCTGCTGGGTCATGTCCCGCCGCCGGGCCGCGGGGGTTCTGCGCCGGCGCTCGGACATAATAGCCGGGGTCGTACCAATCGGCGGTGAATTCCCAGACGTTACCTGCCATGTCGAAAAGACCGTAGCCATTCGGCGGGAAACTTCCCACCGGCGCAGTGCCGTGAAAGCCATCCTCGGTCGTATCCTTCCCAGGGAAGCCCCCTTGCCAGTGGTTCGCCATCAACTTGCCGCCCGGCCGTTCCTCGTCACCCCACACATAAGCCTTCGCCTCCAAACCGCCACGTGCCGCGAACTCCCACTCGGCCTCCGTCGGCAATCTTGCGCCCGCCCAGGTGCAGTAAGCCAGCGCGTCACGGTAGCTCACTTGCGTCACCGGATGATCCATACGCTGCTTGATGGAAGAGCCTGGGCCCTCGGGCTGACGCCAATTTGCGCCCGGCGTGAAATGCCACCATGGCATCTCTCCGCTGACGGAGCAGGCCTGCGCATCTACTCCCGGCTTGGCGTGAAAGACCATGGCCCCCGCCAACAGTGCTTCGGGTGGTGCGTTAGGAAAGGCCCTAGGGTCGATGGCTCTTTCCGCCTCCGTCACATAGCTGGTCTCCTCGACGAAGCGTGCGAACTGTCGGTTGGTTACTTCCGTTCGGGATAGGCTAAAGGCATTGACCTGCACTTTGCGCGGTGGTCCTTCCTCAGGCTGATGCGATGAGTCACCCATGATGAACTCGCCACCAGGAATGGGCACCATCTCGGGCTCCGCGCTCTGGTCTTTGCCACCTAGGGTGAAAAGCAGGACGAAGGGCAGGGCCACGCCCGCTGCCAGCGCCACCTTGATCCAGGCCTTGGCGCGTTCGGGTGTCATTTACCCTTAGCCTCACGCACTTGCTCTTTCCGCGCGGCCTCCCGTTTCGCCTTCTCCGCCCAGCCCGGCTCGCCCGGTAGAGGGAAGTCCACGTTCGGTACATGCTCCCGACGGAAGGCCTCCTCAGCGCGTTTGACGAGGTCAGGCCGGCTAGCCGCGAGGTTCTGCTGCTCGGAGGGATCTTTGACTAGGTCGTAGACCTCGATGGCGTCGGGCTTGTCGGACAAAATCTTCCGGCGAATCGCTTTGGTTCGATCAGCCCAGACCACCGCTTGCCAAGTCTGCCCTTCGTGGAACTCGAAAAATACCAGGTCGTGACGAGCCTGCTGTCCCTTGCCAGTGAGCGTCGGCGCGATGCTCAGCCCGGAGAGGTTCGCAGGGATGGGTGCACGTGCCACCTCGCATGCCGTAGGGAAGAGGTCCCAGGCGGCGGTCAGGATATCCGTCCGCTTCCCTGCGGGTACCGTGCCGGGCCACCAGGCGATCTGCGCTGTGCGGAAGCCGCCCTCGAAAGGCGAGCGCTTGTCTCCTCTGAGGCCCCCGCGACTTTGAAAGTACGCTGGATCGTAACCGTAGCCAGCATCGCAGCCGTTGTCCGAGAGGAAGATCACCAGGGTGTTCTCGGCCACCTTCGTTTCACGAAGCAGGTCGAGGACCCTTCCGACATCGGCATCGAGTCGGTGTACCATGGCTGCATAGAGCCGCGCCATCTTGGGATTACGGTTGTCGGCATACTTGTCTTTGAACGGCTCGAGCATCTCCGGTGTCGCCTGTAATTTGCCGTGGGGCAGGGTGACCGGCAGGAAGAGGAAGAAGGGCTTACCCTCTTTCACTTGGGCGCGCGTCCAAGCCAGAGCCTCGTCGACAATCCTCCCGTGCGCGTACTCGCCTGCCTTCAGCGGCACGTTCTGCTGGCCACGTCCCTCGTCGAGTGCCTTGGGAAAATACTCATGCGCATGCACCTGGTGATTGTAGCCGAAGAATCGGTCGAAACCCTGATCGAGAGGTTCGGAGCCAGAGCCCGGGTAGCCCATGCCCCACTTGCCAAAACAACCCGTGCTGTAGCCAACTGCCTTGAGCGACTTGGCCACCGTGGGAATATTCTTTGGTAGCGGGTGCTGCCCGTTGGGATACTCCTTGTTGGCGCGGATAGGGCCGCGTCCGGTGTGCAGCCCGGTCAGCAGCGCCGTGCGGGAAGGAGCGCAGACCGCCGACCCCGCGTAAGCCCGGTCGAAGCAAAGACCTTCTTGGGCCATTTGGTCGAACCGCGGCGTGGGGATCAACTTCTGGCCGAAGGGGCCAATCTCAGCTGGACCGAGGTCATCCGCAAAGATGAAGACGATGTTGGGCTTGGCGCTCGAGAGCCCCGCCAGCAGGGCAAGGGATAGGGTCAGCAGGCGGGACATGGCTGAAGTCAATCGACCTTGCGGCCCCTGGGCAAGTTCCGGCGCTTCGCGGTGCTTCTGGCCCAAAAAAGCCTAGCGCCCACCTGCCTCGGTGGGGTAGGGAAGGGCATGAGCCAAACCGACGACGAAGTTCTGCGCATCTTCCGTGACTCCGGCGCCCTGCTAACCGGCCATTTTGTCCTGCGCTCCGGCCTTCACAGCGGCCACTTCTTCCAGTGCGCGCAAGTTTGCCAGCGCATGGATAAGGTCACACGCCTCGTCGAGCTGCTCCTACCCAAACTCAAGGCCACGCCCTGCGATACCGTTCTCGCCCCTGCCATGGGAGGGCTCGTGGTTGGACAAGAACTCGCCCGCCAGCTCGGCGTCCGCTTCGTCTTCGCCGAGAAAGAGAATGACCGCCTCGTCATCCGCCGCGGCTTCACCTTCTCTCCCGGCGAGCGCGTTCTCGTGGCCGAGGACGTGGTCACCCGTGGCGGACGCGCCCAAGAATGCCTCGATCTCCTCGCCGCCGCCGGCGCCACCCCCGTGGCCGTGGCCGCATTGGTCGACCGCTCCTCCGGCCAGACCCGGTTCCAAGTACCCTTCCTTTCCCTGCTTAGCCTCAGTTTCCCGACCTATCCAGCCGACCAACTCCCCCCGGAGCTGGCCTCCTTACCCGCGACCAAGCCCGGTAGTTAAGCGGCTCGTCCCGCCCTTGACCCCCGCAGGGGTCCCCGCTTAGTCCATCGGCTTACATGGACCGCAAACACCTCGCCATCGGATCCCTTTTCTTGGCCGCCTCCATGGCTGCCTTTTACTGGAACGCGCAATCTGCCGCCCAGTCTGCCGCCGCTGCACACGCTGCCGCTCCTGCCGCTCCTGCGGCTCCGGTATCCCCGGTCGCTGTTGCGCCTGCTCCTGCTCCTACCCTTGGCACCCAGCTTCCCTCCCTGCGCGCCCCAGACCCCGTCTTCGAGCCCGAGCGCACCGTCCGCCTAGCCAACCGCTTCCTCGATGTCAGCCTGACTAACCACGGTGGTTCCATCCGCTCCGCTCAGTTGCTCGAGCACCTTCTCGAGCAAGACGCCAAGGGGCAGGTCACCTTCAACGCGCAGTCGCCCGACGCCGCCCTCGAGATCCATATCCCCGATCCCGCCACCGCCAAGCCGGTGCCCGTCCGTATCGCCCTCTCGCCCCAGCCCGCCTCCGCCGATGGCTGGATGCGTTTCTCCGGCCTACTCCCCGACGGCACCACGGTCACCCGCGCCTACCGCCTGCGCGACGCCGATACCAAGGATCGCGGCGTCCTCGATGGACATCTCCTTGAGTTCACTGTCGCGCTTACACCCCCCGCGGGAAAGCCCGCACCTAAGTTCTGGCTCTCCACCGGCACCTGGCTACCCGAGCCGACCGATACCACCCACCTCTTCCAGAGTGTGCTCGTGGCCGATGCCGAGGACACCGCACACGTGGCTCTCTCGGAGTTCACCGACAGCGCCGGCTTCCTCGGCATGTTCGCCCACAAGGCCTCTGCTGAGTATCCCTTCGTCGCCGCTGGTGGCGTCCATCGCTGGGTCGCTGCAGCCAACCAGTATTTCGTCGCCTCCCTCTGCCCAGATCCCGCGCAGCGCGGCGCCCGCTCGGAAATCACCGCCTTGCCTATCACCCTCACCGAGGGCTCGCGCTCTGTCCGCGCCCTTGCCTCCTGGGAAGGTGTCGTCGCTGCCGATGGCACCCGCTCGCTCGCTGGGACCCTCTACATCGGCCCCAAGCACTATAGCCGCCTCGCCGCCCTCCCCGAGGATCAGGTCGACACCCTCCAGTTCGTGGAACTCTTCGGCTTCATCGGTATCGCTTGGATGGCGAAGTTGCTCCTCGCAGCCCTCGGTGGCGTGCACGTGCTCACCGCCGTCCTGCCGGGTTCATGGGGTTGGGCCATCCTCGTTCTCACCCTGATCATCAAGCTGCTGACCTGGCCCCTCACCTCCGTCCAACTCAAGGCCTCGCGCAAGATGGCCCAGTTCGCCAAGCCGATGCAGGAGATCAAGGAGAAGCACGCCAAGAATCCTGAGAAGATGCAGAAGGAGATGATGAAGCTCTACCAGGAGCACGGCATCAACCCCCTCGCCGGCTGCCTACCTATCCTCATTCAGATTCCCATCTTCTTTGGTCTGTACTCCGCCTTCCAGACCGCCCCCGAGATGCGGCTCGAGTCCTTCATGTGGATTGCCGACCTCGCCCGCGCCGA
>JBFZFD010000073.1:0-17375 GCA_041306485.1 Opitutia bacterium
GGCTGGGAGATGCCAGTGCAATACACCGGTATCATCGAGGAGCACCTCGCGGTCCGACGCACCGCTGGCCTCTTTGACGTGAGCCACATGGGCGAGTGCCGCGTCACCGGCCCCGACGCGCCAGCCTTCCTCGACCGCATGATGACCAACGCGATGGCGAGCATTCCCCAGGGAATGGCGCGCTACACGGTGCTCTGCCAGCCGGACGGTGGTTGTGTCGATGACCTCATCGTCTACCGCCTCGGCCCCGAGGAATTCCTGATCTGCCTCAATGCCTCCAACGCCGCCAAGGACATTGCCTGGCTGCGGGCACATGTCGGCGCCGCGCGCGTGACCATCACCGACGAGTGCGCCCTTTGGGCCCAGCTGGCACTGCAGGGGCCGGAGGCGGAGGCCATCCTCACGCCGCTGACCGACGCCGCCCTGCCTGCCCTGCGCCGCTTCGGGTTCGCCGTCGCCAACGTCGCCGGCACCCCGGGATGCATTGTCTCGCGAACCGGTTACACTGGCTCGCCTGGCTTCGAAATCTACCTCCCAGCCGCGGCCGCGCCCGCGATGGCCGAGGCCATCCTAGCGGCTGGCAAGCCACGCGGCCTGCTCCTCGCCGGCTTGGGCGCGCGCGACTCGCTTCGCTTGGAGGCGGGTTACCCGCTCTACGGGCATGAGATTTCTGAGACGCTCTCGCCCATCCAAGCTGGGCTGGGCTGGACGGTGAAGTTCACCAAAGGGGACTTCATCGGTCGCGAAGCCCTGCTCCGCCAGCAAGAATCCGGACCCAATCCCAAGGTTATCCGGTTCTCGCTCTCCGACCGGCGTATCGCCCGCCAAGGCACTGCGGTGATGGCCGGCGACCGCAAGGTCGGCGAGGTGCTCTCGGGTACCCTCTCGCCCATCTTGGGCAAGCCCATCGGGACGGCGGCCATCGAGGCCGCCGCGCTCGGCTCGCTCCTCGAGGTCGACCTACGGGGCAATCGCGTAGCGCTCGAGGTGACCGAGGAGCCCTTCGTGAAGTGAGGGATTGAAAATCCCCCGACACACCCTTCCCTTCTTAACACACCGACATGAGCAACGTTCCCGACAACCTTCGTTACACGCCCGAGCACGAGTGGATTCGCCTCGAGGCTGACGGCACCGCTACCATTGGTATCACCGACCACGCCCAAGCCGCCCTGGGTGACGTAACGTTCGTCGACCTGCCTAAGGTGGGCGCCACCTTCGCCGCGGGTGCGACCTTCGGCGCGGTGGAATCGGTCAAGGCTGCCTCCGACCTCTATTGTCCCGTCGCCGCAACTGTCGTCGCTGTCAACGACGCGCTCAATGCCACGCCTGACCTTGTTAACCGCGAGCCCTACGGCGGAGCCTGGATGCTCAAGGTGAGCCTGGCAAATCCAGCCTCGGTCGGCGCACTGCTCGACGCCGAGGCTTACCGCAAGTTGCTCTGAGCCGCGGTTAGTGGATCACGCAGCAGCGACGCCTAGGGTAAGACCTGTGGCGGGCAACCCGTGTTACCTCGGGCGGGACATAGGAAGTTACTCGTGGGGACGCTCTCGTAGTGTCCCTGCGGTCGCCCGGAGCAAACAGTAGGGACGCTTGCTCCAGCCCGGCTGCTCCCTCTAGAGTCGGAACACATGAGCTTCCGCGAGCTCCACGCCCTCCACCCTTGGGAATCCACCCGGGACCGCATCCTTGCGCACGGAGAGGCCGAGGTGCGGCGTGCGCTGGTCCGGAGCGAGGCAGGCGAGGCTGACCTCGACGACTTCGAGGCCCTACTCTCGCCAGCGGCCCAGCCACACCTCGAGACCATGGCACGTCTCAGTCATGAAAAGACGGTACGGCGCTTCGGGCGGACCATCCAACTTTTCGCCCCGGCCTACCTCTCCAACGAGTGCCAGAACGTCTGTACCTACTGTGGGTACAGCGCCGGCAACCGCGTGCCGCGCCGAACACTGACCCCTCCGGAGATCCTCCGGGAGGCGGGTGCTCTGCGCAAGTTAGGCATCGACCATGTGCTCCTGCTGACCGGCGAGTCCAACAAGGTTGCCGTCGATTACTTCGTCCAGGCACTCGACCTACTCCGGCCGCATTTTTCGTCGATCTCCATGGAGGTGCAGCCCCTCGAGACCACGGAATACGCCGAGCTCCGCCGGCACGGTCTTAACTCGGTGCTCGTCTACCAAGAGACCTACCATGCCGAGGCCTACCTCAGCCATCATCCCAAGGGCAAGAAGTCGGACTTCGGCTGGAGACTCGATGCACCGGACCGGGTCGGAGCGGCCGGGGTGCACAAGATCGGGCTCGGCGCGCTCCATGGCCTAGAGGATTGGCGTACGGAGTGCTTCTTCACTGCGCTCCACCTCGGCTGGCTGGAGCGACGTCACTGGAGAAGTCGCTTCAGTGTCTCCTTCCCCCGCCTTCGCCCGCACGAGGGCGACCTTGCACCTAAAGTGGAGATGACGGATCGCGACCTCGTGCAGGCCATCTGCGCCTTCCGCCTGCTCAACGGCGAAGTGGAAATCAACCTGAGCACGCGCGAGCACGCGCGCTTCCGCGACCACGCCTTCCGCCTTGGCGTCACCTCAATGTCCGCTGGCTCACGGACTAATCCCGGCGGTTATGCCGAGGGCGCGGCAGCCTCGCTCGAACAATTCTCGGTCGAAGACACCCGCAGCCCGCTCGAGGTAGCGTCGATGCTCCGCGAGGCCGGCTACGAGCCCATCTGGAAGGACTGGGATCCTTCCTATGATCAGGCGGAGGCTGGCACCGCGCCATGCTAAGGGCCTGGCTCGACCAGCCCCTTCGCGCCGGGCAAGTCTCGGTCACGCTCTCCGCCGAGGAGAGCGGCCATCTTGTGCGTAGCCTGCGTGCGCGGCGAGGAGACAGCGTCGTGCTGCTCGATGGCGCGGGCCTCCTCGCCGAAGGGCGGCTGGCGAGTGCCGACGGCGAGGCCGCGGTGGTCGAGTTACTTAAGGTCACGCGCGCACCCCTGCCCTCTCCCGCCATCACCGTGGCGCAGGCGATGCCTAAGGGAGGCACGATGGATGGTCTCGTGCGCACGGTGGCCGAGGCCGGGGCGACAGGAATCCAGCCATTGATGTCCGCGCGCAGCGAGGTGCGGCTCGACGCCGAGCGCGCCGTTGCCAAGGCAGCCCGCTGGCGCGACCAGGCCATCGAGGCCTGCAAGCAGTGCGGTAATCCTTGGCTAGCGGAAATCGCGCCCGTCCAGGGTTTCCGGGCTTGGTGCGATGCGCTGCGCCCTCCGCAACCTGGAGAGCTACGGCTGACCGCTTCGCTGGAGATTGACGCCGAGCCAGTCGGTCGGGTCGACCTAGTCGATGCGACAAATGTCGTTTGGCTGGTTGGTCCCGAAGGTGACCTCGCACCCGAGGAATATGCAGCGGCGCGAATAGCGGGATTTCGCCCCGTGACGCTCGGGCCCAGCGTGCTGCGCGCAGAGAACGCCGCCCTCGCCTGCGTGATCGCGACCCAAGTACTCACTCGGCGTTGAGCAGCCGAAGGGTGGTCCTAGCGGGCACGGGGAGAAACACCCAGGGAATGAACCCTATCTGGGCGTCATGGACGCAGGAAGGCCCTCCCTCAAGCCTGCGTGGATGGATACTCCCCGCTCACTCCGTGACTTCGTGGCCTGGCAGAAGGCCGTAACCCTCCAGGCCGACCTCATCCGCCTGAGCCTGCAACCTCCGGTCGCTCGTCATCTTTGGCTGGCCGAGCAGCTTCGTGCCAGCGGGCGCTCTCTCGCAGGCAATCTAGCGATGGGCCAAGCAGGCATCAACGGCTGCGACCGCGATTTCCACCTACCGGTGGCGAAGGCCGAGGCCGCCGACATCTTTTCGCTGCTCGTAGCTGCAACCCAGGCGGGCCTGCTCGAAGCAGCCGTAAGCGAGCCATTAGAGCGGCGTTGCGAAGAAGTTCAGCGGATCATCCACGCCATCCTGCGACCGAGCCGTCCCGAAGGCCCTGCCCAAGACAGGAAGTTCAGCGGTGGGCGGGGGCCTTGGCGACAACCGCCTCCATCCGACGCAGGACCTCCTGGAGTCGATCCCTGGGACAACCGAAGTTGAGCCGCACATGACCCGGACCGCCAAACTCGGCACCGTCGGTCAGGCCGACCCCTCCCGCCTCGAAGGCGGCATGGGGATTATCGAAGCCCAGCTTGGAAGCATCGACCCAGGCGAGGAAGCTCGACTGGGGGCGCTGGTGCAGGACCAGCCCGGGAAGCCGCGGGAGGGTCGCCATGACCAGGTCGAGGTTACCACGCAGGTAGTCGACGCAGGCGAGGCGCCAAGGCTCACCATGGGTGAAGGCCGCCTCGGTGGCGGTGAGACCGAAGACGTTTTGGTCGAAGGAGAGTCCCTGGAGCAGGCGACGGAAGCGCGTGCGCAGGGCCGCATCGGGGATGATAGCGAAGCCACAGGCGAGGCCGGCCACGTTGAAGGTCTTACTCGCGGCCATCAGGGTAATGGTACGTGCAGCGATGTCGTCTCCGAGCGAGGCAAAGACGGTGTGGCGAGCCTTGGGGTCGAGGATGAGGTCGCAGTGAATCTCATCGGCGCAGACGAGGAGGTCGCGACGGAGGACAATCTCGGCCAAGCGTTGGAGCTCCTCGCGCTCAAAGACGCGGGCCAAGGGATTGTAAGGGCTGCAGAGGAGCAGCACGCGGGCCTCCGGAAGGGCGCAGGCGGCTTCCAGACGCTCCCAGTCAAAGGTCCAGCGGGCGCCATTGAAGGCCATCGGCACTTTGACCGCTTCGCGCTCGGAGAGCCCGGGAGCGCTGAGGAAGGGAGGGTAGACGGGCGTGGTCGTGACCACCTTTTGGCCTGGGGCGCAGCCAATGCGGATGCTGCCATGGATGCCGGGAACGAGCGAGCTAAGGAAGGTGATCCACTCAGGCCGCACCTCCCAGCCGTGTTGACGACGAAGATGACCAGCGATGGCGGCGAAGGTGGCCTCGCGCTGGGCGGGATAACCGTAGACACCGTGCTCAGCTCGCGCCCGAAGCGCGTCGATGATGGCGGGCGACGAGCGAAAATCCATGTCGGCGATCCAGGAGGGAATAACATCCCTTCCGGCATACTTGTGCCATTTCGTGCTATCGCTGGTCGCGCGATTGGGGCAGGTGTCGAAATCGAACGACATGTCAGCGGTTTAAGTTTTGATGGTTGGATTGAGCGCGGACGGGAGCAAACGCATTCTGCGGTAGTTCGACATCCCAGAGGAAACAGAAAGCCCTCACCGCCCGGGGAGTGGCGCAGCTAGGGATGTCAGGGTGGCTAGACCTGCTCTTCCCCCGCGACTGTGCGGTGGCCGGCACCCCGATGGAGGCGTCCATGCCCGGCCACCTTTGTCCAGCTGGCGCCCGCCGCTTGTCACGGATCGCCGACCCACGCTGCGTCCGCTGCGGTCACCCCTTCTTCGGCATTGTCCACGAGGGGCGGGCCTGCCCCCACTGTGCGTCGCTAGGGGAGGGTTTCGGGCGGGCGATTTGCCCCTTCCGAGCCAAGGGGGAGGTGCGGGACCTTATTCACCGCGCGAAGTACCGGGAGGAGCCGCAATTGATCGACGACCTAGCCCGTCTGGCGATGGAGGACGAGCTCGCTCGGCGACACCTTGCCGGGGCTTGGCTTGTCCCGGTCCCCTTGCATGCCCGACGTTTGCGCGAGCGTGGTTACAACCAGGCCTTGCGACTAGCCAAGGCGCTCGCCAAGGGGGCACCCGGGGCGCGGATGGGGGATTGGTTGGAGCGCAGGCGCGATACCGGGCAGCAGGTGCGACTAGGGCGCGAACAGCGTCTCGAGAACATGGATGATGCCTTCGCGATGCGGTCGGGCATCACCCTGCCCTCGCCCTCGCGACTGGTGGTGGTGGATGACGTGCTAACGACTGGCGCGACGTTGGCGGCATGCGCGCAAGCTCTCCGGGTGGCCGGGGCAAGCTCGGTCGACGCTTTTGCGCTCGGCCATGGCTAGACACTTAGGTCAGGTCCTGGGCACGCAGCAACTCACCTAAGGCTTCGTCGGAAAGTCCCATGCGCTCCCGCGCGAAGCCTCGGAGGTCTACGGCGAAGGGCGCACGAAAAATACGGTGCAGGGTCGGGGCGCGGAAGGAGAGTCTCGCGGCGTGGAGTGCTTGGCGGGGATGGGCGAGCTGGCGCGCCAAGCGATCCGTCCAGCCCTCGCGAGCAAACTCTAGGTAGAGCGAGGGGTCGCGACCGTAGAGTTTATCGCCTACCACGGGATGACCTAGCCAGAGGGCATGGGCGCGGATCTGGTGCTTACGTCCAGTGTGCGGCTGGACGTGGGCAAGGGTGAAGCCCCCGGCACGGGCAAGTGGCTCGAAGAAGGTCGAGGCGGGCGAACCCTCTGTGCGCACGGTGGTGCGGACGGCGACCTCGCTGGCCTCATCGGGCCCGAGTGGTTGTTCGACCAAGGTGGGTTCGGCGAGTTCGCCCTCGAGGAGAGCGAGGTAGGTCTTGTCGACCCAGCGACGTTCCATGGCGGTCTGAGAGACGGAGGCGGCGCCGGGGTGTTTGGCGAGGAGGATGACGCCACTGGTCTCGCGGTCGAGGCGGCTGACGAGGTGGGCCGTGGCCATACCGCGCCACTCGCGGACCGCGCCGACGAGCGAGGACCAGGGTCCGTCTTTGGAGGGATGGCATACGACCCAGCCGGGCTTATCAAAGACGAGGAAGTCTTCGTCCTCCTCAACCAACCAAGCCCCGATCTCGGAGGGCGAGATCAACGGGTGCTTACCGGAGCCACGGAGTGGGTCGCTGGAGCTCATCGTGGAGGAGGCAGGCGGTCTTGCCAGTCGACCGAGGGCACCTCGCCACGAAGGCGGCCGAGTACCTCACCCGCAAGGTAGAGCGAGCCAACGACCACCACGGTCTCGCCCTCAGCGCGGCAGATGCCAGGGGAAGGAAAGAGGTTGGCGACGCGAGCGGTGGTGACGGGACATCCCACCGGGGGGAGCAGGGCGAGGAGTTCAGCGACGGGGGTGGCGCGCTCGCTCGAAGGCTCGGTCAGGATGAGGCGCCCAGCGTGGCGGGCGACGGTGGCGAGGAGCGCGCGGGCCCGGCCGGAGCCGGTCGTACCAACGAGAATGGTCGGCGCACGCAGGCCCGCGAGGAGGGGCTCAAGCATGCGGGCTCCCTCCTCGTTGTGGGAGGCATCGACCACGAGGAGACGTCCATCCCCTAAGCGAATCTCCTGCCAACGCGCGGGCCAATCGACCTGGAGTAAGGCACGGCGCGCGAGGGAGGAGTCGATGGGCAGGCGTGCGGCCGCCAGCTCGCAGGCACGCAGGGCGACGGCCGCGTTGATGCGCTGATGACGTCCAGCAAGGTTGGTCTCGGGTAGCTCGGCGCCGGGGTCGGCCACCGCGGCATGCACCTCGCAACCCAGCGCCGCGGCACGGGCACGGATGACCGCCTCCGCCTCGGCAGGCAACTCGCCGAGGACGCAAGGGATGTCGGGCTTGAGGATACCAGCCTTCTCACCAGCGATGGCGGCGAGGGTGTGACCAAGATACTCTTGATGATCGAAGCCGATGCTGGTGATGGCAGTGACCATCGGTGTACAGGCGGTGGTCGCATCGAGCCGTCCACCCAGGCCGGTCTCGAGGATGATCACCTCTACCTTGCGCTCGGCGAAGGCAAGCAAAGCCAAGGCGGTCATCAACTCGAAGAAGGTCGGGGCCAGGCCCGGCTCTTCGGCTGCGAGACGCATGGCGACTGGGCGAATACGCCCAGCGAGGGCGATGAGCTCGTCTTCGGGGATAGGCTGGCCATCGAGGCGCACGCGCTCTCCTAGGTGCACGAGATGTGGGCTGGTGTAGAGTCCGGTGCGGCGACCGTGGGCGCGCTGGATGGCCTCGATCATGGCGCAGGCCGAGCCTTTGCCGTTGGTCCCTGCGACATGGAAGACGGGCCTCCCTGCGAGCAGCGAGGGAAGATGGAGGCGGTCAGCGAGCGCCCGCATGCGCTCGATACCGAGCCGGGAGCCACCGGCCCGGAGGTCGGTCAGCCAGGCGAGCGTGGCCCGGGGGCCTTCCATCTGCAGGTCAGCGGCGGCTCCGCTTGGCGGGCTTGGCCTTGGCGCGAGGACCAAGCGCACGGAGCAGCTTAGCGAGGCGGGACTTCATCTCCTTGCGAGTGACAATACAATCGACGAGGCCCCGCTTGAGCAGGAACTCAGAGGTCTGGAAGCCCTCTGGTAGGTCTTGGTTGGTCGTCTCCTTGATCACGCGGGCACCAGCAAAGCCGATGAGGGCGCGGGGCTCGGCGACGATGACATCCCCGAGGGTCGCGTAGCTGGCCATGACACCGGCCATCGTAGGATTGGTGAGGACAGCAATGTAAGGTAGGCCAGCGGAGCGCAGGCGGGCGAGGGCGGCGGAGGTCTTGGCCATCTGCATCAGCGAGAGGATGCCCTCCTGCATACGGGCGCCGCCCGAGGCGCAGACCACGATGCACGCGCGACGTTGGGTGATGGCGCGCTCGATGGCGCGGGTGACTTTCTCCCCGGCGACGGAGCCCATCGAGGCACCCATGAAGCCGAAGTCCATCACTGCCAGGGAAACAGGAATGCCCTCGAGGAGGCCGGTGCCCGAGACAACGGAGTCACGCAGGCCTGACTTGCGCTGGTGCTGGACGAGTCGCTCAGGGTAGGAGCCGCCAGCGGTGAACTTGAGGGGGTCCTTGGAAGAGAGGCGCGCATCAGTCTCGCGCCAAGTGCCAGCGTCGATGAGCAGCTCGATACGGCGGGCGGCCGGCAGGCGGTCGTGCGTGCCACTAGGGAAGACGCCCCAGTTGGCCTCGAGGTCCTTGGTGAAGACCATCTCACCCGTATCGGGACACTTGGTCCAGAGACCGGCAGCGATGTCCTTCTTCTTCGGGGTCGGGGTGTGCGTGCGCTTGCGGAATTCAGCCATGGGAGGAAGGGGGAGGGAGGAAAGGGATTAAAAGGATGAAGAGATGAAGGGATGAATGAAAAAAAGGGGGCTGATGAAGCTAAGGTGGCTAAGGAGACTAGGGAGGCTGGAGGGGCCGGAGGATTCGAAGGTGGGGTAATTAGGGAAAGGGTTGCTGGGCTTGTTTCTTAATTCTTAATTTTTAATTCTTAATTTCGGGTGGGGCGATGAGCGGCTTCGGCGGGTAGATTTATCTCTTCATCCTTTCATCGCCTCATTCCTTCAATCCCTGTCTCATCAAGAGGCAAGGCGCTCGAGGAGGCGCTCGTAAGTGGCAATGGCTCGTTCGGCCATGCGGAGCTCAAGGTTCTCGTTGGGGGCGTGGAGGCGGGAGTCGGGGGTGAAGAGCCCGATCATGACGGAGTCGAGGCCGGTCTCGCGGCGGATGTCCTCGATGATAGGCACGCTGCCGCCCTCGCGAAGGAAGAGCGGGGGGCGTCCGAAGTTCTCGGTGATGGCGGCCTCGGCCTCGACGAAGGCCTTGGCGAGTAGCGGGCGCTGCCCGGCGGGAGTGTTGGGTTTGCCTGGGGGGCAGACGAAGTAGGCGGCGCTGCCTTGGCGGCGATGGATGTCGCAGCTGATACCGCGGGGGAGTCGGGCGCGTATAGCGGCCTCAACGCGTTCGGTGGTGCGCAGGGGATCCATGCCGGGGACCAGGCGACAGGTGATCTTGGCAAAGGCTTTGCTGGGAATGACGGTCTTGGAGCCCTCGCCCTGGTAACCCCCACCGATACCGTTGAACTCGAGGGTCGGGGCGAAGCGGGTGGCCTCGGCCCCAGTCAAGCCAGGAGCGGTATGTAGGGCGTCGACGCCGAGACGTTGTGCGTAAGCGGCGTCGGTCAGATCAAGCTGGCGAAGTTGCTCGCGCTCCCAGTCGGCGGGTGGTTGCGCGCCTTCGGCAAAGCCATCGACCGCGATGGAGTTGTCGGCGTGGTGCAGCGAGGCGCAAATCTCAGCAAGTGCCTGGATGGGGTTGTAGACGGCGCCTCCATCGAGTCCGGAATGCCGGTCGCCCTTGGGGCCAGTGAGGGTGACTTGTAGGCCGATGATGCCGCGCAGGCCGGTGGTGATGACAATCTGGTCGGACGAAGGGCTGGCGGTATCCGAGAGGATGACGCAGCCCGCCTCGCCGAGCTCTTTCTTTTGCTGGTCGAGGAACTCGGGGAAGGAGGGGGAGCCAATCTCCTCCTCGCCTTCGATAAGGAAGGTGATGCGGAGAGGAAGATCGGGGCGTCGCTTGAGCAGGCGGGCCAAGGCGACGATGGCCACGAGGTGGGGGCCCTTGTTATCAGCGGTGCCACGACCCCAGATACGGCCATCTCTCACAGTGGGCTCGAAGGCGGGGGTGGTCCAGAGGTCGAGCGGGTCGGGGGGCTGGACATCATAGTGGCCATAGAGGACCACGTGGGGCCATTCCTTGGGGCCACGGCGGCGAGCGACGATGATGGGGTGAAGGGGGGTGGGATGGACCTCGACATCCAAACCGGCGCGCTTGAGCAGGCCACAGGCATGCTCTCGGGCCCCGACCATACCCGCCCGGTAGGCAGGATCGGCGGAGACGCTCGGGTGGCGCACATACGCCATCAGCTCCTCGATGAAATCCATGGTTTTTGAATCTAGACACTAGCAGGCAGTGGTCGAGCCAAAGGAGAAAGGCGGGAAGGGGTTGATAGGTAGCCTAAAGCCCCTAATCAGTGGATAATGGCTGGTTTGCCCATCATCCTCAGGGTGCTCCTCGGCTCAGTCCTGATCACGGGCGGGATAATCGGCATGGTCATACCAGTGGTACCCGGGCTGCCGCTACTGATCCTCGGGCTGAGCATCGGGCTGACTTGGCACCCGCGGGGTCTTGCGCTCTGGCGCCGGATGAAGGCGGCGGCCCTGCGACTCCTGGCCAGGATTTTCGGGAGGCGAAAGCCCGGGCCTGAGATTAAGCCCGAATCTTGAGGAAGGTCCGCTTGCCGGCCTGAATGACCACCTCGGTAGTGGGCTTAGTCAGGCGATGGGCGGGGTCGGCAATCTTGACGTCATCTATCCTCACGGCGCCTCCCTCAATCAGTCGGCGAATTTCCTTCTTGGACGGGAATAGGCCAGAAGTGGCGAGGAGGTCGACCAGCCCGGTCTCGGCGGCCCCCGGGGCGAGGCCTTCCCAGGGGAACTCCGGCATGTCATCGCGGACCTCGCCCTTAGAGAAGACCTTCTCGAACTGTGCGCGCTCGTAGGCACCGGCATCCTGGCCGTGGAACTTGGCGGTGAGGGCGGAGGCGAGTTGCTTCTTCATCTCCATCGGGTGCTCGGCACGGCGGCGGGCGATGTCGGCTTCGTCGGCCCCGAGCAGGAGCCGGTAGTAGGTCCACATCGTGGCATCGGGAATGGACATCACTTTGCCGAATATGTCTTTGGCGGTGTCGTTGAAGGCGATGTAGTTGCCAAGGGACTTGGACATCTTGCGCTCGCCGTCGAGGCCGACGAGGAGAGGCAGGGTGAGCACGGCCTGCGGGGACTGTCCGGCGGCGACTTGGAGGTCGCGCCCCACAAGCATGTTGAAGAGTTGGTCGCTACCGCCGAGTTCTAGGTCGGCGCGAAGCTCGACGGAGTCATGACCTTGGAGGAGAGGGTAGAGGAACTCGACGAGCGAGATGGGCGTGCCGTCGGCGTGGCGCTGGGAGAAGTCTTCGCGCGCGAGCATCTGCTGGACGGTCATGTGCCGGCAGAGCTGGATGGCCTCGAGGAAGGACATCTTACCGAACCAATCGCCATTGCGGACCACCTCGGTGCGGGTGGGGTCGAGGATGCGGTGCGCTTGGTCGAGGTAGGTCCGGGCGTTGTCGGCGATCTCCTCGGGTGTGAGAAGCGGGCGGGTGCTGGAGCGCCCGGTGGGGTCGCCCACCCGGGTGGTGAAGTCACCGATCAGCAGGATGGCTTGGTGGCCGAGGTCCTGGAGTTCGCGGAGTTTGGACAGGCAGACGAGATGGCCGAAGGTGAGGTCGGGCCGGGTAGGGTCGACGCCGAGTTTGACCCTCAGGGGCTTTCCGGTGGCGAGGCGAGTGAGGAGCGCGTCTTCTCCGACTAGGCGCTCGGAGCGGGCCTTGATGCGGGAGAGTTGTTCAGCCGGTGACACGAGGGAAGACTGTCCGCGACCGGGTGCCGGGGGAAAGGCAAAAAGCGCTCAGTCGCGGCCGCCGTAGCGGCGCTGCGGGGGTGCGCTAGGAGGGACGGGGTCGACCTGAACACCTTGGCAGGCGGGATGGCGCCCGAAGCGCGCGTAGTCGGCTGGTTCGAAACGGGTGGTCATCCCACGGGCGGCATCGGAGACGAGGATACGCCCATCGGGCTGCTGGAAGCCGACTGAGACCGCGGTCGGACCGTCGACCCGGCGGGTGTGGTCGGCGAGTTCGGCGAGGAAGATCTCGGACTCGGGGCCAGGCCTCAGGACGAAGGTGATGCGCGTGACCAGCGAGGGACAGTTGCGCAGGGGTTGGACGGCGTGGGCTTGAAGCGACCACTCGCCGC
Organism: Opitutia bacterium; assembly: GCA_041306485.1. Classification (GTDB taxonomy): domain Bacteria; phylum Verrucomicrobiota; class Verrucomicrobiia; order Opitutales; family UBA953; genus UBA8828. The sequence continues at coordinate 12,499 of JBFZFD010000073.1, forward strand.
GCTCCTCCCGGTAGACGAGGCGGCAGTCGACCGCGACCATGGCGCCATCCATCAAGAGGGGTACCTCGCCGTCACGCAGCGCCGCAGCCTTCTCGTAGGCCTCGGTGAACATCAGCACGGGCAGCACGCGCGAGCGGTCGGCGAGGTTGAAGAGGGCCCAGGGCCGGTTGTCCTTCTTGGAAAGTTTCTTCTCGAGGTTGCCGACGATACCGCAGATGCGGACGAGGTGACGCTGGTCCTTGGCGAGGTCGATGGCACCGAGCGAGGAATGGAAGGTGGCGATGGCCTCGTCGAGCCCGTGGAAATCGGACAAAGGGTGCCCAGAGAGGTAGAGGCCAAGAAGTTCTTTCTCGTCCCGCAGCAGTTCGAGGCGAGGCATCGGTGGGGACTTACGGAGAATGGGGTCGCCACCCGCAAGGTCGCCAGCGCCGTCACCCAGTAGGTCGAAGAGGCTACCCTGCCCCGCGGCGCGCTCCTTGCGATCGGTGGCATGACGGCGGCGGACGGACTCGATGGAGTCGACGAGGTGTCGGCGGTCTTCCTTGGTGAAGTCGAGCGCGCCAGCGCGGATGAGGCATTCGAGGCCGCGGGTGTTGACCTCTGCGTCACCGAGGCGGCCGACCAAGTCATCGAGGCCACGGTAGGGGCCTCCGCGCTGGCGCTCACGAACGATGGCCTCGGCGGCGGCACCGCCCACGCCCTTGATGGCCCCGAGTCCGAAGCGGATGGCATTCTCGGCATGCGAGGGCGTAAAGTCGCGGTCGGCTAGATTGATGTCGGGACCCAACATGCGCATGCCAAGGGCTTCGCACTCGGCCACGAACTCGCCCAACTTGTCGGCGTTACCCTGCTCAGAGGTGAGCAAGGCGGCCATGAACTCGATCGGGTAGTTGGCCTTGAGGTAGGCGGTGCGGTAGGAAAGAATGGCGTAGGCGGCGGAGTGCGACTTATTGAAGCCGTACTCGGCGAACTTCTCCAGGATGGCGAAAATCTCCTCGGCTTTCTTGCGCGGGAGCTGGTTATGGCGGATGGCGCCTTCGACGAAAATGGTGCGCTGCTGGTCCATCTCCTCCTTAATTTTCTTACCCATCGCGCGGCGAAGAAGGTCGGCGGCGCCGAGGGAGTAGCCGGCGACGACGCGGGCGGCCTCCATCACCTGCTCCTGGTAGACGAGGATGCCGAAGGTCTCGCGGGCGATAGGCTCGAGAAGGGGGTGGGCGTAGCGGATCACTGCGGGGTCCTTCTTGGCGCGGATGTACTCGGGGATGAACTGCATCGGTCCCGGACGGTAGAGGGCGATGAGGGCGACAATCTCATCGATGGTCGACATCTCGAACTGTCGGCAGAGCCCCTGCATGCCGCCGGACTCGAGCTGGAAGACGCCGACGGTAAGGGCCTCGTTGATCAGGCGGAAGGTGGCGGGGTCGTCGAATCCTACCTGTTCGATGTCGAAGGATGGCAGTCCACGGTGGGCGCGGACGAGGCGCTGGGCGTCATCGATGACGGTGAGCGTCTTGAGCCCGAGGAAGTCCATCTTGAGCAAGCCGAGCTTCTCGACTGGATCCTTGGCGTACTGGGTGGTAAGGTTGCCCTCTTGGATGGTGACGGGGATGATTTCGGTAAGGGGGCGGTCGGCGATGATCATGCCGCAGGCATGCTTGCCGCTGTTGCGCACCATGCCCTCGATGACGAGGCCTTGCTCGAGGATGTCGCGGGCGACGGGATTATTCGCCGACTCCTGGGCAAGCTCGGCGGACTTACGGACAGCGTCGGCGAGGGAGATGTTAATATCGTCGGGCACCAGCTTGGCCAGGCGGTTGGTCTCGGTGAAGTCGAGGCCGCGGATGCGGGCAAGGTCGCGCACCACCATCTTAGCCCCGAAGGTGCCGAAGGTGATGATGTTGGCGACGCGGTCGGCGCCGTACTTGCGGCGCACGTAGTCGACGACCTCGTCGCGGCGGCGCATGCAGAAGTCGATGTCGAAGTCGGGCGCGGAAACGCGCTCGGGGTTAAGGAAGCGCTCGAAAAGCAGGCCGAACCGGATAGGGTCGATATCGGTGATGCGCAGGCAGTAGGCGACGAGGGAGCCAGCGCCGGAGCCACGGCCAGGGCCGACCGGGATGCCTTGGCGTCGGGCCCAGTCGATGAAGTCCCAGACAATCAGGAAGTAATCGACGAAGCCGGTGCCGGCAATGACCCCGAGCTCGAACTCCACGCGACGGATGAGCTCGGCGGGGCTGACCTTGCCGGGACCGGCGTCGCGTTCGTCGGCCCGGGCGACGGTATCATCGAAGTCGACCGCGTAGCGCTCGCGCAGGCCACGGCGAACCTCCTCGATAAGGCGGGAGGCAGGTACGGCCATGGCGGCGCGTTTGTCGGGAGGGATGACGAAGGGAGCGGCCTTCTCTGCGTCGCCGGCCAGACGGGCCTTGAGGGCCTCATAGCCGTCGAGGATGGGGCCGAGGCGGGCTTCGGTGACTTGTCGGCTAGAAAGCTCGATTGGGTAGACGGGGTAGAAGCTCTGACCAACGGGGAGTTGGACGTCGCACATCTCGGCAACGGCCACGGTGTTGGTCAAGGTCTCGGGTGCCTCGCGGAAGACGCGGAGCATCTCCTGCTCGCCCTTGAGGTAGAACTCGCGTGAGGCGTAGCGCATGCGGCGCTCGTCGGCGAGGCGCGCACCCGTCTGGATGCAGAGCATGGCATCGTGGGCGGCACCGTGGCTAGGCTCGACGTAATGGACGTCGTTAGTCGCGACTGCGCGGAGATTGAACTCCTTGGCCAGCTGCAGCAAGGGGGCGAGGATACTCTTTTGTTCCTCGAGACCGTGGTCCATCAGCTCGATGATGAAGTTTTCCCGGCCAAAGATTTCGATGAACTTGCCGCAGGCTTGGCGGGCGCCGTCGAGGTCACCGCGCAGCAGGTGCTGAGGGATGACGCCCTGTAGGCAGCCGCTGAAGCCAATCAGCCCCTTGGCATGGGCGGCAAGCTGCTCGAGGTCGGCGCGGGGCTTGTAGTGGAGACCGACGGTATGAGCGTTGGAGACGAGGCGGGTGAGGTTCTGGTAGCCCTCGAAGTTTCGCGCGAGGACGCCCATGTGGTAGTACTTATGGCGGGCGCGGTCAGGCTTCTCGGTGTTGAGGTGGTCCCAGACGAGGTAGAGCTCGCACCCAAGGAGGGGCTTAATGGTACGGCCGGCCTTTTTGGAGAGGAGCTTGGCTTCGTTCCAGAAGTCGAAGAGGCCAAAGAGGTTGCCGTGGTCGGTGATGGCGACGGCCCTCATGCCCATATCGCAGGCCTTACCCATGAGCCGGTCGATCCGGCTACAGCCGTCGAGCATGCTGTAGTCGGTGTGCACGTGAAGGTGCACGAAATCCTGGCTGTTGGGCGTCTCGGCCATCAGCCCTCCTTGTTACGGACCGAGTCGCGGAAGGGGAGCCTATTCTCCCCACACCTCCGAGCGGCGACGAGTAGATCAGCTGCCGAAGCGAAGGTGAATGTCGGGTGCGCAGTCAGTATTGGGCTGATCGAGGCCGGGGAGCGGCAAGCCCGGCTCGGGTCCAGTCGGATCGCCGGGTGAGCGGCGGGTCCAGGTAACCTCGATGGTGGTGGGGGTCCCGGCACGGACCGGCGAGCAGTTGTTGGGGTGGACGTGTCGGATGGCGAAGTCGGCGGCAGCGAGGGTACGCGTAATCGCCTTAATATCGTTGAGGCGGGAGTCGACGTCGTGAAACTCGACCAGAAGGGCAGCGACACGGTGCCACTCCTGTTGGGGAAGGGCGGCAAGGGCGGTGTATTCGGCGCCTTCGATATCCATCTTAACCATCAGGCGTGAGCAGCGGCTAATCTCACCAGCGTGAAAGGCCTCGGCGAGGGTGACCCGGCCGGGCCCAGTCTCGCCTGAGACCCAAAGGCGGTGATGGCGAACTGAGCCCCGAAAAAAGTGAAGGTAGCTAAACAGGACCCTCCAAGCGCGGGCGGTTCGTTCAAGGTTCTTGCGGAGAAGTTTAATGCGAAAAGAGAGCGAAGCGAAGGTTCGGCTGACCGCGTGGCGGAGAAAGTCTCGTGCGCCCACGGTGGGATCATAGGCGTCGACAGGGCGACGTCGGGCGGCGACGAAGGCACTTTCGAAGGACCAGTCGTCGTTGACCCCGAGGGAGACGAGGCCGTCGCACTCGGCGAAGGACGCGGCGGGCAGGACATAGCCGCCATCGGCGTCGCGCCCGGCGCGGATCATGGTTCCAGGCGGATGAGTGGGACGGAGCCACTCGGGCAGGGAGGCCTCGACGGGGGCAGTGACGGAGCGGACAGCGGGGACAACCCGCGGGCGGCGGCGACGGTGAAGAACGATTCCGATAATGGCGAGGAGGCCGGCAAGCCAGGGCAAGAAAATCGGGATTTTCACTAAGGTTGGGAAACCTGAGCGAGAAGATCAGCCACCGATTGATCCCAAGAGCGCCAGGGGAAATTGGGGAGGCGGGCCGGTGGGGAGTCGACCCAGGCAGCGATGCGTTCAGCGAGAAGGTCGGGCTGACCGATTGGGAAAAACTCTGCAGCATCGGCACCTACCTCGCGGAAGACCGGAATATCCGCAGCGAGCACAGGCAGACCGGCGCGCAGAGCCTCGATGATGGGCAGGCCGAAGCCCTCAACTTGCGAGGCTGCGATAAGGGCAACCGATCCTTGGTAAGCGGCGGCGAGATCGCCGTCACCAGCGTCGTTGATAACATGGAGCCTGCGCCCCAGCTCGGGGCTAGAGTGCATCGCGCGGACAAGGTCGTCGACCATCCATCCGATGCGGCCGATGACGAGAAGGCGGGCGGGTGAGCCGGAGGCCCAGAGCAGGCGAAAGGCTTCGAGGACCTCGGCGTGGCCCT
>JBFZFD010000074.1:0-13214 GCA_041306485.1 Opitutia bacterium
GGGTAGGGAGGCCTCTCCGAGGCCTCCGTGTCTCTCCCGTGCCGCTGTGCCGCCGTGCCCCCGTGCCGCTGTTATCTTTGCTACGCATCCTCCGGGCCGATCACACTGCGCTCGGCTATGCTCCCTCCGCCAACTTGATAAGCCATCTAACCATTAAGCCATTAAGCCAGAGAGCCAGTGAGCCATTAAGCCATAGAGCTATATTCCCGTGCCCCCGTGCCCCTGTGCAGCCGTGCACTTTTCCGTCAGTCCGTGCCCCTGTGCCCCTGAGCCCCTGTGCACCCCCACTTCCGAAGGAAGCCCACCTGCGCCTCCCTATCCGGTATCCTCGTCCGCCCGGAATCCTTGAGGAAAGTCGGCGGGAAGGCTGGCTCGACCGAGGTCACCGTCGCTACCCCATTCGCCAAGTCGAACACCGCGCGCCAGGCGCCGCACGCAATATCGAAGCCACCGCCACGGCGATTACGGATGCGGCGAGTGCGGTGCGGTCGCGGATCGCGCGCAAGAATTTCGGCCATGCGGCCCTCGAACTCAACCTCCCACTCCGTCCTCAGCCAGTCGAGCTGGGCCCGCGCCAGTGGGTCGACCACCACCTTGGTCGGGCCGCGCGCAGCTTCTTCTTTGGCATGCTCACCCCACCAGCCGGTGGCACTCTCGGGGAAGCTGTCGTACGCTGGTAGGTAGGGCTTGATGTCGAGGATAGGTGTGCCGTCGACCAAGTCGCACGGACCGATCTCGAGGGTATACTTATCCACGCCGAGCAGGCGGACGGGCGTGATGCCGATGGGGTTGGGGCGGTGTGGCGCGCGGGTGGAGAAAAGCCCTAGGCGCCTCCCGGGGCCATAGGGAGGGAGGATTTTGGAGCGCCAGCGATCATTGAGGTGAAACCACCAGACGAGCCAGATGCGTTCGAAGCCAATAAGGTCGTGCAGTGCCTCGGCGTACCCGGGCACATGCTCGAGCTCGATCAAGTTCCGCTCCTCGGCGGCTTCGTCCGGCTGGTGCCGGGCGGCGTGCTTCAGACGCTTACCCGTGCGCACGTGGCCAATCGGCTTGAAGGCCGGTTGACCAGACTCGCTAGCCTTCTCACTCACCAGGGATCCCCTCCGAGGAGTTGGCCGCAGAGACGATGGGCCGACCACAGGCCATCCTCGTGGAAGCCATAGCGCTGCCAGGCTCCAGCGAAGTGTACCCGCGCACCGGGGCGCGCGTTGAGCGCGGGCACCGCAGCCTGGGCCGCGAGCGCCTCGAGCGAGAAGAGCGGGTGATCGCAGGGAATGGACTGGAGCAGTTTGGCGGGGTTGATCTGCTGGGCGTGGTTGATGGTCACCACATAGTTCTCGCGGTCGGAGACGCCCTGGAGCGAGTTCATCCAGTAGTGGGTCGAGGTCAGGCGCTTTCCACCCTCGTCCCAGGTCCGCACATTCCAGGAGGCGCGGGCCAAGGGACGTCGGGGCAGGGGGGATAGGTCGGTGTGCAGGTAGGCGACGTTCGCATTGGTCGCGAAGGCGCCGAGCACGCGCCGCTCTTCCGCATCGGCGTCCGAAAGCAGTCGGAGTGAAACCGGCGCGTGCGTGGCGAGGATGATACGGTCGTAGCGCTCCCACTGGCCGCCGATCCGCACCTCTGCCCCGCCCTCGATCCGGCGCACCGACTCCGCTGGCTGGCCCAGCCGGACCCGGCCCTTGAGCCGCTGGCGGAGCGCCTCCACGTAGGTCCGCGAGCCGCCCCCAGGTGTCAGCCACGGATGTTGGGTGTGGAGTCCGAGGAAACCGTGGTTGTGGAAGAAGCGTAGGAGCTTGGCCGCGGGGAAGCGCAGCATCAGCTCGGGCGGGGTCGACCAGACGGCCGAGCTCATCGGCACTAGGTACTTATCGAGGAAATCCGCCCCCAGCCCGCGCGCCGCGCACCACTCGGCGAGCGGCGTCGTCTCCGCCTCGGCCTCCTTCCAGCCCTCAGCCGCCAGCTGGTTGAACCGGTTGATCTGGAGCAGCAGTCGCCAGTGCGAGGGACGCAGCAGGTTGCGCCGTTGGGCAAACAGATGGTTGAGCGAGGAGCCGGACCACTCAAGGTTCGCCGGGTCGTGGCGGACGGAGAATGACATCGACGTCGGCCGCGCCACCGTGCCGAGCTCGCGGAAGAGTCGGCACAGCAGCGGGTAGGTCACCGCATTGTAGACCATGAACCCGACATCCACCGGGAGCCTCCGGCCCGTGCCAGGCTCCGTCACCTCCACGGTGTGTGCATGGCCGCCAGCGCGGCCCTCCGACTCAATCAAGGTCACCTCGTGCCAGCGATCAAGGAAGCGCGCACAGCCAAGGCCCGAGATGCCCGAGCCTATCACCGCGATCCGCTCCCGGATCATCGGTTCAGGCGGGCTTGTCTGCGCCCCGCTCCTGCGCCTCGGCGTAGATAGCTTCCGGCACTGGCTTTAGGCCCCAAATCAGGCCCGTCCAGGAGAGCGCACGCAGGAAGTAGTAGGTCGGGTCGAACTCCCACCAGTAGAAGCCCTGGCGGACCGTCGCCTGATAGCGGTGATGGTTGTTGTGCCAGCCCTCGCCGAGCGTGATGAGGGTGAGGATCCAGGAGTTGCGCGAGTCATCCTCGGTGTTGAAGCGTCGCTTCCCCCAGACGTGCGCCAACGAGTTGATGCAGGCGGTGCCGTGGAAGAGGGTGGTGGTCGAGATGAAGAAGCCCCAGACAACCATCTGCCAGCCGGAGGTAGCAACGCCGAGCGTAGCCAGCCACTCGCCGAAGCCGAAGCAGGCAAAGCCGAGCAACATCGGTACGAGGGCGTCGAAGCGGTTAAGGAAAACTAGCTCGGGGTACTTGGCGAGGTCGGTGATTTTCGAGTAGTCGGTCGGGAAATTGCGCCGGCTGGTGATCCAGCCGATGTGCGCCCACCAGAAACCGTCCTGAACCGGTGAGTGTTTGTCATCCGGCTCGTCGGAGTGCCGATGGTGGTGGCGATGGGTATAGGCCCACCAGAGGGCGCCCCGCTGCACCGAGGTGGCGGCCCAGAGTGCGAGCAGGAACTGCATCGGCCGGGAGGTGCTGTAGGTCTTGTGCGAGAAGTAGCGGTGGAGGACTCCGGTCACGGCCAGCATCCGCCCCCAGTAGAGGGCGATGGCTGTCCAGACTGCAGCGGGGCTCCAGCCGACCCAGAAGACGCCCAAGCAGCCGAGGTGCAGGATAACAAAGGGGAGGCAGCGAGGCCAATCTACCTTGTCCGGCGCCTCAATGATGGCCTTAACCCCCTCCGGGTGGTGGTCGGAGTCGAACCAGCGGACCAAGGCAGTCCCTAGCCCTGATTTCGACTCATTTTGCGGCGCGTGCATGCGGGGATGACTGATGCCGTCCAATCGGATTTTCGCAACTGTATAGGCCATTTTGCCTTAGACAACTTGCCCCCGGGGTGACGCTTGGTCTGAATAGCATGTCTATGTCAGAGGTCCCAAGCGCGCCCAGCGACTGGCAGGCCTGGTTGTCCGAAAACGGACCCCGGCTTCGGCTAATTGCGCGCAGCTGGGCCCGTTCCGACGCTGATGCGGATGACATCCTGCAAGAGGCACTCATCCGCTACTGGCGCCACCAGCGTCATCTCCCGGGCGAGCCTAACGCTCTCGTGGTCACCTCCATCCGCCGGGCCGCGCTAGACCTTGGGCGTCAGTCTGACCGCCGTCTTCGCCGCGAGCAGGTTGTTGCCGCCGACACCGAGCAAATCGGGTGGTTTGAGCCACCGGCCGATGAGCGCCATGCCTACCTCGCCCAAGCCGTCCAGCAGCTCCCCCCTGAACAGCGCGAGGTCGTTGTCCTGCACCAATGGGGCGGGCTGACCTTTGACCAAGTCGGTGAACAAATCGGTATCTCGCCAAACACCGCCGCCTCCCGGTGGCGCTATGCATTGCAGCACCTCAAGAAAACCCTAGGCCCCGTCCTATCATGAACGAAGACACCCGCGAAATCGAGGCCGCCCTTGGCTCCCTCCGCCCCCGTCGGCTCCCCGACGGGCTATCCTCGCGTCTTAACGCCGCCGTCGCTGCCGAGACTCCCCGCCCTCGCCCGCGCATCATCTCATTCGTCGCATGGAGCTCCGCCGCCGTGGCCGCTTGCCTTGCCCTCTTCCTCGCCATCCCAGGTGGATCGCCCACTCCCGAGCCCATGGCCATGGCTGCGCTCGCCGACGCCGCCCCGCCCATGGTCCGTTCCTCCGCCCCGATGATGGCTCGCTCCCTCACCGCCGAGAAGGTCACCACCCCTCCCGACTTCCGGCTCGTCCGTGCAGAGCAGTCCCCAGCCGAAGTCACCTTGCTCGAGCCGGTGCGCGTCACCGAGGGCCTCTTCGCCCGACCCGTCCAGGTGCGCTGGCACAACGCCGCCCACTACCGCGACTCCCGCGGCGGAGCGGAGTTCGTGCGCTTCGCCCCCCACGACGAGGTCATCGGTCTCGTGCCCTTCGAGACCGACTGACAGACAAATCCACCTCCTACCAACGCTCCTTTCCAGACAACCATGAGTTCCCTCCGCCACATCCCCTTACATGTCCTGCTCCTCGCGGGCCTTGCCGCGTCTGCCTCCAGCCAGGAGACTTCACCGAAGTCCGCCGCGCCCAAGGCTTCCGCTCCCAAGGCCGATGCGCCTAGCCCCAAGGTCGCGATGCAGCCTTATGTCGGCGTCAATGTACTCCCCCTCTCCCCTCGCTTTCGCGAGAACGACCTCGGTGCCGAGCTGCCCGAGGGCATCGGCATCGTCGTCGGATTCGTCGACCCCAAGGGCCCTGCCGCCAGCGTACTCCAGGAGAAGGATGTGCTGACCCGTCTCGACGACCAGGTCCTGGTCAACCCCGAGCAGTTCCGCGCCCTCGTGCGCACGCGCCAGCCCGGCCAAGCCGTCAAGCTGGTACGCGTCCGCGGGGCCGAGGTAGAGACCGTTTCGGCGACCCTCGCCGGCCGGCCTTCTTCCCAGCCTCTCGCCAGCGCCAACCGTCAGGAGACCGGCCTCGATCCCTCCATTCCCGGCGGAGCACGCATCACCGTCAACGGCCAGGAGATTGATATCAGCCAGATGATTGGCGGCGGCACTGTCACCTTCGGTGCACCGGGCGGCCCTGGTGGCGTCGGTGGTCAGGTCATCATCGTGGGGCCTGGGGGCAGTGCCTCGCATAGCCTTCCCCCCGAAGTGCGTAACCAGCTCGAGGCGATGCGCCAGCGCGGCTTGCCTGTACCCGAGATTCGCGAGGATGGCTTGGACGTCGCCCCCGATGCCCCCGGCACCGGCGCCCGTCGCATGACCACCTTCTCCCGCAGCTTCAGCCTAGGATTTGGTGGCCCGACCTCCACCTCCTCGACCACCTTTAGCGACGAGCAAGGCACCGTCCATCTCCGCAAGGAGGGCGACAAAAAGTTCGCCACGGTTAAGGATGCCGCTGGCCAAGTGCAATTTGAGGGAGAGGTCACCAGCCCTGATCAGCTCAAGGCGGTTCCTGAGGTCGCGCGCAACCGCATCGGCATGGCCGAAGGTCTCGCCGTCCCTGCCGAGTCCGCCCCCACCCGGGTCCCCGCGACCGAGGGCAAATCCCCTGCTCCCGTAAAGCCAAGCAAGCCCATCGACCCTCGCAAGGGAGCCTGATTCCCTCGGTATCTGGCTTGAGTTCCACCGCCCGCCTGCTTCGGTCGGGTGATGGCATCCGATGTCGAAATTTTCTCACGCGCCGTGGCGGCCTTCAACGCCGCAGCCACCGCCGCCTTGCTCGTCGGTTATGCTCGTATCCGGGCTGGCGACCGGGCTGGCCATGGCCGGGCGATGGCTGGCGCCTTCGGCCTCTCCGCCCTCTTCCTAGCGGTCTACCTCGCCTCCAAGGCCAACCTCATTCTCCGGCATGACCGCCAGAATGTGGCCTATGCCCCCGAGCCAGGCTCGGCTTGGGAGTCCCTCGGCTGGCTTTATTACGTCATTCTCATCCCCCACATCATCCTGGCGGTGCTCGTGACCCCCTTCGTGGTCCGTGCCGTCTGGCTGGCGGCCAAGGGCCGATTCGAGGAGCACAAGCGGCTGACGCGATGGGTCTTCCCAGTCTGGGTTTACGTCTCCGTGACCGGCATCCTCGTCTGGATCTTCATGGAGTTCAGCGGCTCCCTCGCCAAGGTCGTGCCGCTCGCTGGCTGAGCGCACGTATTCCGGCTCGACCTTCCCTCCGATTCACGGCAATTTTCCCTCCAAGATGGAAGCCGAAGACGCGTCGCCACCCGCCTCACCGCAGACCGACCGCTTCATCCTCTGGTTCGGTGCCCTCCTCCTCGTCGCCACTGGATTCTTCATGTACACCTCCCTGCGCGAGGAGCAATTCAGGCTAGCCGGCCTCGAGCAACTCGAGGCCAGCCGTCAAACTGATCTCGAGGAAATCGATCGAGCACTCGCGCAGGGCACCCAGATCCTCAACCGTTTCAACGGCGATACCGAGTTCGTGCGCGACCAAGCTCGCGAGCGTCTCGGGGTGGCGGCACCCGACGAGGTGGTCATCCGCCTGGAGCCCGGCGCAACCAGCACTCCTGGCCGTCCCGCAGCCCCGTTCTTCACCTTTCCGGCCCCTGCGGAAGCTCGCTAAGCGCCTTTGCGTTTGCCTCGGCGCACCGCGCGCCGCGTAATCCTGTCGATGGCGAAGAAAAAGCAGGTCACCTGGGGCGGACGGTTCACGACCGGTCCGGGAGCCCTCATGCGCCGCTTCAGCGAGTCCGTCTCCTTTGACCGGCGTCTGGCACCCTTCGACATCCAAGGCTCGCGCGCTCATGCCGCGATGCTCGCCAAGGTTGGCATCCTGACCAAGACCGAGCGCGATGCCATCCACCGCGGACTCGACCAACTCTCTCGCGAGGTCGCCAGCGGCAAGTTCCGCTGGAAGGAGGAACTCGAGGACGTCCACATGAACCTCGAGCAAGCCCTGACCGCGCGTGTCCCGGCCGCTGCCAAGCTTCACACTGCCCGGTCCCGCAACGACCAAGTCGCGACCGACATGCGTCTCTACCTCAAGGCCGCTTGCGCCGAGGTCGATGCCGCCCTCGTCGTGCTCCTCGGCGTGCTCCTTCGCCAGGCCAAACGGCATGCCGATGTCCTCATCCCCGGCTACACCCACCTCCAGCGCGCCCAGCCCGTATCCGTCGCTCACCACCTCCTCGCCTACTGCGAGATGCTCGGTCGCGACCGCGTCCGCTTCGCTGCCGTCGCCGAGGCCGCCAACTGCTGCCCCCTTGGCTCCGGCGCCATTGCTGGCACCACCCTGCCCATCGATCGGGAGTTCACCGCCAAGCTGCTCGGTTTTACCGATGCCAAGGGCCGCCCGCGGGTCACGACCAACTCGATGGATGCCGTTGCCGACCGTGATGTCGCCACCGAGTTCGCCTTCGCCGCTGCGCTCTGCGCCACCCATCTTTCGCGTATGGCCGAGGACCTTATCCTCTGGTCGACCGCTGAGTTCGGCTTCGCCCGCATGCCCGATGCCTTCTCCACCGGCTCCTCGCTGATGCCGCAGAAGCGTAACCCTGACTCACTCGAGCTCCTCCGCGGCAAGGCCGCCCGCCTCCACGGCGCACTCACCCACCTGCTCGGCCTAGCCAAGGGCCTGCCACTTACCTACAATCGCGACCTGCAGGACGACAAACCGCCGGTCTTCGACGCCCATGACCAAGTCCTCCTCGGTCTCCAGGTGATGGCTGGCACCCTCGACGGCATGAGCATCCATCGCGCCCGCTGCGCCGCAGCCGTCGCGGACCCCGCCCTCCTCGCGACCGACCTCGCCGATTGGCTCGTCCGTAAGGGTATGCCCTTCCGTCACGCCCACCACGCGGTCGGCCGTCTCGTCGCCATCGCCGAGCGGCTCAAGCTCCCCCTCGACCGCCTGCCCGACGCCGCCGCCCTCGAGGCCGACCCTGCTTTCCGTGGAGACTGGCGTTCCGTCTTTGATCTCACGCGCGCCTTCCGTGCCCGTGAAAACACAGGCATGCCCGGCCCCCGTCAGGTCGCCGCGCAGATTCGCCGCTGGGAGAAAAGCCTCGGCTGAGGTCGGATGGACGTTGGTTACCTCGCCGCGGCCTGCCTCTTGGCTAGCCTCTCGCCGGGCCCCGCCAGCCTCTCCACTCTCGGCACCGCGCTCCGCTCCGGCGCGGGGCGAGCCCAGTGGCACACGCTCGGCCTAGCCCTCGCGGAGATCCCCGTCTCGCTCTTGGCCCTCGTGGCCGCCTCTGGCATCAGCCAGTGGCCTTGGTTGCTCAACGGCATCGCTTGGGCAGGCGTGGTCTGGTTTGGCTACACCGGCGCCACGCTCCTCCTCTACCCGCGAGATTCCCTGCGCGAGCACGACGCTGGTATCGATGGGCGCCTCGCGCTCTTTATTCGTGGATTGGTGGTCAACCTGACCAACCCCAAGACGATTCCTTGGATGCTACTCGTCATCCAGACCGCGCGCGTACCCGTCGATAACCTCACCCCCAAGGTCATTGCCATTTTCCTACTTTGCACCGTCGGGGCAGAAGCCCTCGTCATGTCCGGCTATGCTGGCCTGGCTGGTAAACTCCGCCCCCGCCTCGCCGACCCCGTAGTCGCCCGTAATATCGACCGGGCCGCCGGCGTGCTCTGGCTAGTCCTCGCCGGCCTAGCCCTGCGCGCCGCCCTCGGCTGAGGAACTTTCCTGTTTCGGTCCGGCCAGCTTCTTGCAGGCTTACCTCACCCCACTATGCGCGTCCTCCTCGCCCTCGCCGCCTGCCTCCTCGCCGGCTGCGTCTCACGTCCCAAGGTCGAGCCCGACACCCGTCTCTTCGAGATGCGCGTCTACTACGCCGCCCCGGGTAAGCTTGACGCGCTTCATGCGCGCTTCCGCGACCACACCTGCGCCCTCTTCGAGAAGCACGGCATGACCAATCTCGGCTACTTTGTGCCGACAGGTGACAATCCGGAAGGCAAGCTGGTCTACTTCCTCGCCTTCCCCGATCGCGCGGCGCGCGATAAGTCCTTCCGTGATTTCGCTGCCGACCCTGCCTGGAAGGGCGCCGTCGCCTCCAGCGAGGCCCAAGGCAAACTCGTGGCGCGCATCGACCATGCCTTTCTCCGCGCCACCGACTTCTCGCCGCGCGCCAAGTCCGGCGCAGTCGGACGCCCCCTCTTCGAACTTCGCACCTACACCACTGAGGCCGGTCGCTTGTCCAACCTCCTCGCGCGCTTCCGTGACCATACCCTCGGGCTCTTTGAGCGCCACGGTATGACCAACCTTCCCTACTGGGTGCTGGATGACAACCAGGCCGGCGCCCGCTCCTCGCTCATCCCGGGCCAGACCCTCGTCTACCTGCTCGCGCATCGCGACCTCACCGCTGCCAACAATTCCTTCGCCGCCTTCCGCGCCGACCCTGACTGGATTCGCGCCCGTGCTGAGTCCGAGCGCGTTGCGGGTGGCTCGCTCACCGTGCGTGAAGGGGTGAAGTCCGAGTTCCTCATACCGACCGACTACTCGCGCGTGAAGTGAGCCAGCACCTCGCATCCGTCGACCTCATCCGCGCCTTCGCGCTGTTTGGCATCTGCTCGGTTAACCTTTCTCAGATGGGTATGACGGATGAGGCCTCGCTGGCCGTGCCCGTAGGCACCATCGACCAGTTGGCTCGGCTTTTCGTCGCGACCTTTTTTGAGGCCAAGTCATTTCCTATCTTTGCCTTCATTCTCGGCTGGGGTCTGGCGGGACAATGGGAGCGGGGCCGTTTTGGCGGATTCACCCCTCGCCACCTTCGGCGCTGCGCTGGCCTAGCCGTGCTCGGCATCCTCCATGGCGTGCTGGTGTATACCGGGGACATTCTTCTGCCCTACGCATTCCTTTGCCTAGTCGCCTGGCCCTTCCTCGCGGCCGAACCCAAGGTCCTCCTGCGCATCGCCGCGGGCATGGTTGCCCTCGGCACCATTATCCTACTCTTGCTCGGCTTTACCCTGCGCTTCGCCGGTGGCTTCGCCGATGAAGTTGTCCCGCTCAGCGGCCTGGCGGGCAGTTTCGCCGATGGCACCTTACAGAGGCTACAAGATCTCCCAGTCGATTTCTTCTCCGCGATGCTCTTCAACGGCCCCATCTCTCTCGCGGCCATGCTCGCGGGCGTCGCCGCGGCCAAGGCTCGCTTCCTTGAGGCTCCTGATCCCCTCGCACGACTCCGCGGGCTCGTGCCACTCCCCCTCCGATATATCCTCGTGGCCGGCTTGCTGGCCAACCTCCTCTATGGATGCGTTGTCACCTTTGTCGGTGTAGAGAGCCTCCTCGCCTTCCCCGCCTTCGGTGCCCTTGGCATCGGCTCCCCGATTCTCGCAGGGCTCTGGCTCCTCCTGCTCCTCCGCTTGGCCGCACGTTGGTCCGCGCCTGGCTGGTTGTTGGCGGCTGGACGTAACTCGCTCAGCGCCTATGTCACCCAAGGCATCTTGGCTGGTTGGGTCTTTGGTTCCTACGGCCTAGGGCTTTTCGGGAATATCGGTGCCGCTGGTATGCTTGGCCTCGCCCTCATCATCTGGTTCGCTAGCTGCATCTTCGTTGCGGCCTGCGAGCGTTTGCTCGGTGCCGGCCCGCTTGAACACCTGCTCCGCCTCGTCACCGGCCCACGGCCGCCCGCCCGCCCGGTGCCGCCCGCCCTGCCTTCATCTTAGTGCCTCAGGCAAGCAGGCCCTTGACCAGCTTGCCGTGCACGTCGGTCAGGCGGAACTGACGTCCCTGATGGCGGAACGTCAGCGCCTCGTGGTTAATCCCGCAGAGGTGCAGGAGCGTGGCCTGCATGTCATGGACGTGCACGGGGTCCTTGGTGATGTTCCAGCCAAACTCGTCGGTCGCACCGTGGAGATGGCCCTTGCGCACGCCTCCGCCAGCCAGCCACCAACTGTAGGCCCGCCCGAAGTGGTCGCGCCCATTGGGCTTCGCGGTCGGTCCTTGTCCAAAGGGCGTCCGCCCAAACTCGCCGCCCCAGACGACGAGGGTGTCGTCCAGCATGCCGCGTTGCTTCAGATCCTTGACCAGAGCCGCGCTGGGTTGGTCGGTGTCCCGACATTGCACCTCCAGTTGGCCGTAGAGGTTGTTGTGCTGGTCCCAGCCGGCATGCATCAACTGGGTGAAGCGCACCCCGCGCTCAGCGAGGCGCCGGGCAATCAGACAGTTGTTGGCGAAGGTGCCCGGCACCAGCACGTCGGGACCATACATCTCGAGGACTGATTTGGGTTCGTTGCGGAAGTCGAGCAAGTCGGGCACCGAGGCCTGCATGCGGAAGGCCAGCTCGTACTGCGAGATACGCGTCTCGATGGCCGGGTCTCCCACCGAACCAAAGTGCGTTCGGTTGAGCGCTTGCATGTCCTCGAGAAGCTTGCCTCGGGCCTCGCGGCTAACCCCCGGAGGGTTACTCACGTAGGGCACAGGGTCGCCCATCCCGCTGAAGCGGACCCCTTGGTGCTTGCCCGGCAGGAAGCCATTACCCCAGTAGTGCTCGAAGAAGAGCTGTCCGCAGGACTTTGCGCGGTCGGACGAAGTCATGACCACGAAGGAGGGTAGGTCAGCGTTCATCGTGCCCAGCCCATAGGCGAGCCAGGCACCGAACGAAGGACGTCCGGGCACCTGCGAGCCAGTCATGAAGAAGGTCACACCCGGTGCATGGTTAACCGCCTCAGTGTTTAGGGAGCGTATCACGCAGATCTCATCCGCGATGGACCCGATGTGTGGGATCAGTTCGCTCAGCTCGCGGCCGCATTCCCCGTGACGGCGAAAGGGTTTGAGTGCCGGTACTGCTGGGAAGCTCTTGTAGCCACTCGACATGGTCGAAAGGCGAGTATCGCCTCGCACGCTCGCCGGGATGTCCTTGCCAGCATACGTCTGCAGCGCCGGTTTTTCGTCGAACAGATCGATGTGCGAGGGTCCACCCCCTTGCCACAGGCAGATCACCCGCTTGGCTTTGGGCGCGATGTGCGGGAGACCGGGTAGACCGCCCAGCGGGTTTGAACTGACATCCCCTTTGGCAAATAGGTCCTGGGCTAGAAGGGAGGACAGGGCCACGCTGCCAATGCCTTGCACCGCCGCACTGAGGAAACTGCGACGGGTCAGCGCGGCGCGCCATTCATCAGGGGAAAGGAGGGAGGGATCCATAGGTTCAATCGCGCGTCTGCGCTGCATCAAGGTTGAGGAGGCCGAGGCAGGCTGCGGTCAGCGCAGCGTGGGCGACGACGGGGATGCTACCGTCACGACTTGCTGTGCCGACCGCCAGCAGCTCACCCGCGGCCTTGGGGTTGGCCTCGTAGACGGCGAGCTGCGAGGCCACCATCACGTTAATCATCGCAGCCTCGCGCTTCTCGGGCTTGCGACCGAGGACGAGTTGGAAGGCCAAGGCCATGCGTTCGGCATCATCCTTGCCCCCGTGCCAGGCCCGCTGCGCTAGCGCGCGCGCCGCTTCGACCCAAGTGGGGTCGTTCATCATGGTGAGGGCGTGCAGCGGCGAAGCCGTTGGCGACAGTCGCACCTGGCAAATCTGGCGCGTGGCGGTGTCGAACATGTTCACCGGAGCGATGGTGCGGCGCCAGAAGGTGTAGAGGCTCCGGCGGTGCAGGTCGCGTCCCTTGGATATCGGATAGGTAAAGTCGCGCTCCTTCGTGATGGCCAGGCTCGCCCAAGGATTCGCTGGCATGTAGGGATAGACAGGCGCGCCCCCGACCTCCGAGTTAAGCAGGCCAGAGGAGGCCAGAGCCAGGTCGCGCAGCACGGGCGAAGGAAGACGGAATCGATTAGCACGAGCCAGCATGCGGTTTTCTGGATCCTTCGCGAGGTGCTCAGGGGTGACACGGCTGGACTGACGGTACGTCCGGCTCGTCACCATCAACCGCTGCAGAGCCTTGGTCCGCCAGCCCGACTCGCGGAACTCTACCGCTAGCCAGTCGAGTAACTCGGGGTGCGTGGGGAGCGCGGCCTGCACGCCGAAATCCTCGGAGGTGCGCACGATACCCTCCCCGAAGAAATGCTGCCATTGCCGATTGACGTGTACGCGGGCGGTCAGCGGGTGCTCGGGAGCGAAAAGCCAGCGTGCCAGCCCTAGGCGGTTGGCGGGAGCCGCCGCGGGTAGGCCGGGTAGGAAGGCGGGCGTGCCAAAGGCTACCTTCTCCTTGGGTGAGTTGTAAGATCCGCGGTCGAGAAGGTGGGTATCGCGACGCTGGGCGTCGCTCATCACCATTAC
>JBFZFD010000075.1:0-7374 GCA_041306485.1 Opitutia bacterium
AAGCGTATTCCTCGACCGCAACCAAGTTGACCGCGCCCATGCCAGCGAGGCGCTCGCGGAGCCCGGCGATTTCGCGCACGAGAGGCGGCCAATCGGTGGAGTCCATCGCGGCGAGGTCGGCGTCGGTCGGCTCGCCACGGGCCGCGCGGGCGGGCTCGGCGACCTCAGCGGACTCATCGTCATCGTCGAGTTCACCAAGGCCAGCGGAGGGTGTGAAGGGTTCGTCGGCGAGCCAGAGCTGGCGACGCCAGTCGACCGCGGAGACTTCCAGTTGGTGCTCGGCTTGGACCTTCTCCGCGATGAAGCCGCATTGGGAGGTGACCTCCGCGAGGGTGACGCTGAGGGAGGAGAGGCGCGCCTCGGCCTCGCGGCGAAGTTCGCGCTGCCCCGAGAGGGCCTGCTCCTCGCCGTCGACGGCAGCCTCGCGCGCAGCTTGCGCGGCGCGCTCCTGACCTAGGGCGGCGCCAGCGCGCTCGGCCTGACTAGCGGCCTCGGCGGAACGGGCACGCTCGGACTCGGCGGAAGCACGGAGGGTAGCGGCTTGCTCGTCGCTCAACGCGGCCTCTCGCTGGCGGGATTCTTGGCGAGCGAGGGTTTCGCGACGGCGCTGCTGCAGGTCGGCGACGGCGCGATCGGCGAGTTCGAGCAGCTGCTTGCGCTCCGCGAGACTAAGGCGGAATTCCCCGAGCGCTTGGCGCAAGGCCTCGGCCTCGGCCCGGCGGGCCTCGACGCCAGCCTCGCCGCCCGAGATGCCCGAGCGATGGTCCTCAATGGCATGCTCCTTAGCGGCAAGAGCACCTTTGGCCCGATCGAGACGAGTGGAAACATCGGCCTGGGATGCCTCGAGCTCCTCGTGCTGGCGCTGGTCGCGGGCGATACGCTCGTCGGCCGAAGCCAGGGCGGCACGAGCGGCACGCTCGTCGGCCGAGGCCACGGAATGCTCCTGAGAGGCAGCCTGGAAGCCGGCCCGACGGACCACGCGATCGGCCTCGTTGGCATCGAGGGCGGACTGCAGAGCCATGGCCTGCTCGTTGAGGAGGGTGAGTCGGTCGTTCTCTGCAGAGAGCCGGGCCTTACCCTCGCGGATCTCGGCCTCGCGTGAGAAGACGCCGCGAGCGGAGTCCTCCGCCTTAGCGCGAGGTCCAGCGTAGACGAGGCCACGGCGGTCGACGAGGTCACCTCCGGGTGTAGCCACGAGGAGGAACTCAAAGGAAGGGTTATCGCGCCACCAAGAAAGGAACTCGGGGAGCGAGGGGCAGAGATGGCAGCCAGCAAAGAGACTCCGCACCAAGGGCGCAGCCGCCGCGAGGCGGGGGCGGACGGCATCGGACGCGGGGGTTAGCCAGCTGGGCAGGCCGGAGGGGACGGCTGGAGCGGGCGCCGGTACATGGAAGACGGCGCGACCGAGGTCGCGCTCGGCTAGGCGCCCAACTAGGCCAGGGACAAACTCCGCACTGTCGAGGGCGACGGCCTCGCTGGCGGCGCCGAGCAAGGCCTCGAGCGCGGGGGCGAGGGTGGTGTCGGCGATGTCGAGCAGGGTGGAGAGGGCCGCAGCCTTGCCCGCGGGCACGGTGTCGCCGAGCTCGCCGCGGAGGATTGCCTTCGCTCCCTCGGAGAAACCCTCGAGTCGAACCTGCATCTGCTCGAGCAGGGAGAGGTGGGCGGAGAACTTGGCGACAGCGCGGTCCTGCTCGGCGATAGATTGCTGGAGTGCGCGGAAGTCGGTGACGAGGGAGCGGCCGCGCTCCTCGGTGGCCTGCTCGGCGGCGCGGGCGGCCTCGGCCTCCGCGTGGAGGCGGGTGACGACGGCGGCGCCCTCAGCGGCACGTCGCTCGGCGGCAGCACGCTCGTCGCGCGCCTGATAGAGGGCGTCGGCAAGAGCGGAGCGGCGGGCCTGGAAACTACGGAGGTCGACTTCGAGATTAGTCACGTCGGCGCGATGGCGAGTGATCTCGCCCTCGGCCATGAGCAGGTCCTGACGATGCTGGCGCAATGCGCCCTCGGCGGCGACGAGGCGGCGGGCGGCCTCCTCGGCCTGCTGCATACGGTCGCGGAAGGCGCCGTCGGCTTGGGAGACCTCACCGGCGCGAGCGTCCTTCTCGGCAGCACCGCCGGAGAGGCGAGCGTCGAGCTCGGCCAACTCAGCGGAGCAGCCAGCGGCTTCGCGGCGAATCTCAGCGGAGCGGGCGGCGAGGTCGTCGGCGCGAAGCTGGGCGGTGCGGGCCTCGCCCTCGGCGGCATCGCGCGCGGCGCGCAGCTCATAAAGGGCCTGCTGGGCGGACTGGATACGTTCGGCGGCTTCGGCCCGCGCGGCCTTGGCCTCAGCGAGAGCGGCCTCGCGGCCGGAGAGAGCTTCGCCGAGAGCGGTGGCCTCAGCCTTGGCGGCAGCAACGCCGGCCTCGAGGCCGTCGAGCTGGGCGCGACGCTCGGACCACTGGTGACCTTGCCAAGCAAGGTCGAGGTGGGAGAGACGATGGCGCAGGCGGCGGTAGCGGAGTGCCTTGGCGGCCTGTCGCTTGAGTGAGGAAATTTGACGAGCGACTTCCTCAACGACGTCGGTCGCGCGAGTGAGGTTCTGCTCAACGAGCGCGAGCTTGGCGAGAGCCTCCTTGCGCTGTGACTTATAGCGAGTGATGCCGGCAGCCTCTTCGAAGAGGTAGCGACGCTCGGCGGGATTGGCGGAGAGAATCTGATCGATCTGCCCCTGCACCATGAAGGAGTAGGACATGCGACCGACGCCGGTGTCCATGAAGAGGCGCTGGATATCCTTCAGGCGGCAGGGCTTGCCGTTGATGAAATAGTCGCTCGCCCCTTCGCGATGGAGGCGACGCATCACCGAGACCTCGGCGAACTGGGTGCCCAGTTCTTTCTCGCAGTCAGCGAAGGTCAGCTCGACCTCACAGATCGGCACCGCCTTACGGGTGTCGGTACCGGCGAAGATGACATCCTGCATCGAGGCCCCGCGGAGGGACTTCGCACTTTGCTCCCCCAGGACCCAGCGGATGGCGTCCACGATGTTGGATTTACCGCAACCATTGGGCCCGACCACGGCAGTCATCCCCGGCCCGAGCCCGATACGGGTGCGGTCGGCAAAGCTCTTGAAGCCGTGAGCGACGATTTCCTTGAGATACATCGGCGGGGAAGGGGGCAGACTTGGCCTCGCCCGGAATGGCGGCAAGCGCTGAGTGGAGTTTAGGGCCATCCCAGAAGATGGCAGAGAACCGTGGATTCTGGGTTGACCCCGCCCCCGCCCTGCCCTTTCCCTCATCGACCGCACACATCCATGCCCG
The DNA here is from genome assembly GCA_041306485.1 of Opitutia bacterium. GTDB lineage: Bacteria > Verrucomicrobiota > Verrucomicrobiia > Opitutales > UBA953 > UBA8828. The sequence goes on from JBFZFD010000075.1 coordinate 3,291, forward strand.
TTGAAATCAAGATTCGCAAGGGAGAGGCCGTCGACAAGGCCCTCCGTCGGCTAAAGAAGAAGGTCGATCGCGAGAACATCATCAAGGACGCCCGCGCCAAGCGCGGCTACGAGAAGCCCACCACCAAGCGCCGCCGCAAGCGTAAGGTGAAGGACTTCAACGCCTACCTCCGTAAGAAGTGGGAGCACAAGTGAGCCTGGCCTGAGGGCCTCTCTCAAAAAAGACCCGGCCGCGGCCGGGTCTTTTTTTGGGGAGAGGAGGATGCTGGGGAGAGGAGGATACTGGGGATGCTGGGGAGACTAAGGATACTGGGGAGACTGGGGAGACTAAGGATACTGGGGATACTGGGGATGCCGAGGATTCCGAGGAAGCTGGGGATACTGGGGTGAGGCAGGACGCATGGAATCTTCCTTCCTCCCTAGCCTCCTTGGTCTCCTTGGCCTCCTTGGTCTCCTTAGTATCCTTAGTATCCCTAGTCTCCTTAGTATCCCTAGTCTCCTTGGCCTCCTCAGCCTCCTCCCCAAAAAAAGACCGCCCTTCAGGGCGGTCTGTGTTTTCAACTGGGCCAGCGGCTCAGCGGAGGAAGAGCAGCTCCTGGTAGGTGGGTAGGGGCCAGAGGGAGTCGGCCACGACCTCCTCGAGGGCGTCGGCTGCGGCGCGGACCTTGAGCATGGCGGGAAGCACCTTGGTGACCGCGTGACGGGCGGCCACATGGGTGTCGGGCATGGATTGGTCGCGCAGCTTCTCCAGTACGTCGAGGGCGTCGGAGAGCTCATTGGTCAGCTTGGCCACGACCTTGAGGCTCTTGGCGGCTGACTTACCGCCTGCTGACTTGAGGGCGGCCTGGGCGGCGGCGAGGTCTCTGGCGTAGGCGTAGGCGGCCGGCAGGATGGTAGTGCGGCCGATCTCCAAGGTGAGTTTGGACTCGGTGCTGACGGTGAGCACGTAGGAGTGGGTGTAGATCTCCTCGCGAGACTCGAGTTCGCGACGGGAGAGCACGCCTTGGCGCTCGAAGACATCGACAGTAGAGGCGGCGGAAATCTCCGGGAGAGCATCAGGCGTGGTGCGAAGATTCTTCAAGCCGCGCTTGGCTGCCTCCTTGTGCCAGGCCTCGGAGTAGCCGTTACCGTTGAAGATGATGCGGTGATGCTTCTCGAGGACCTCCTTGACCACGATAGCGAGGGCGGCGTTGAAGTCGCTCTTGCCCGACTTCATGACAGCCTCGAGTCGGTCGCAGAGGAAGCCGATGGAGTCGGCCACGATGGTGTTGAGCGCGACGAGGGGGCCGGCGACGGAGAAGGAGGAACCAACCGCGCGGAACTCGAACTTGTTGCCCGTGAAGGCGAAGGGGCTGGTACGGTTGCGGTCCCCAGCGTCCTTGGGCAGGACAGGGAGGGAATCGACGCCGAGGAGCATGGTGCCCCCAGCTTTGGAGGTCTTGGCACTGCCGCTCTTACGCAGCTGCTCGAAAACATCGGCGAGCATGTCGCCGAGGTAAATCGAGATGATGGCAGGAGGGGCCTCGTTGGCGCCGAGGCGGTGGTCATTACCGGCCGAGGCAACGGTGGCGCGGAGAAGGCCCTGGTGGAGGTCGACCGCCCGGATCACCGCGGTAGTGAAGGCGATGAACTGGGAGTTATCGTGAGGCGTGGAGCCGGGCTCGAGGAGGTTGCCGACCTTGGGGCCACCGAGCGACCAGTTGACGTGTTTGCCCGAGCCGTTGACGCCAGCGAAGGGCTTCTCGGCGAGGAGGCAGACGAAGCCGTGCTTGGCGGCGACACTCTTGAGCACCGACATGGTGAGCATCTGGTGGTCGTGCGCGACGTTGGCGGTCTCGAAAATCGGGGCGACCTCGAACTGGGAAGGGGCGACCTCGTTGTGACGCGTCTTGATGGGGATCCCGAGTTTGAAGCACTCCAGCTCAGCCTCCATCATGCACGAGAGGACGCGGGCGGGGATGGTGCCGAAGTACTGGTCCTCGAACTCCTGACCCTTGGCGGGCTTGGCGCCGAAGAGCGAGCGGCCGCAAGTGTAGAGGTCGGGACGGAGGTGGTAGAGACGCGAGTCGATGAGGAAATACTCCTGCTCGGGACCGCAGGTGGCGGCGATATAGCCAGGCTCAGCGTGGCCGAAGAGCTTGAGCAGGCGGCTGGAGGCGCGGTTAAGCGAAGCCATCGAGCGGAGGAGGGGAGTCTTCTTGTCGAGAGCCTCACCCGTCCAGGAGACGAAGGCGGTGGGGATACAGAGGGTGGAGCCGTTCTCGGTATCGAGGATGTAAGCAGGTGAAGTGACATCCCAGGCGGTGTAACCACGAGCCTCGAAGGTGGCGCGCAGGCCACCGTTGGGGAAGGAGGAGGCATCGGGCTCGGCTTGGATGAGGGCCTTGCCGGAGAACTGAGCGAGGGTACCGGAACCAGAGGGTTCGAAGAAGGTGTCATGCTTCTCGGCGGTCAGGCCAGTCAGGGGATAGAAGACGTGAGCGTAGTGGGTGGCGCCGCACTCGAGAGCCCAGTCCTTCATCGAGGAGGCGACGATGTCAGCCGCGCTGTTGTCGATCTTGGCGCCATTCTCGATGGCGTTCTTGAGAGCCTTGAAGACACCCTTGGGGAGGCGCTTCTCCATCTTGTCCAAGGAGAACACGTTCTGTCCGTAGACGAGGTCGAGCTTCTCCGACCGGAAGTCGAAGGTCCCCGCGAGGCGAGGCTGGGAAGCGATCGAGGCGATCGCGTTGAGACGGGAGTGGTGGGCGCTCATGGTAGAAGGTGGTATGTGCCAATAATGAGCATCCTGCGTGCCAAGCCATTCCAGAACTTTATGTTTGTCAAAAAGTAGTCAAAATGGCGTTTTTTGCCTAAAAATAGACTAAATTGGCTGGGTCTTGCTTACTTTAAGACAAAATAGGCTTCAGGACTTTTTCAGCAGGTCTCGGATTTCCTCGAGCAGTTGCTCTTGGCGGGAAGGCGGAGGGACAACGGCGGGCTGGGCCTCCTCCTTGTTGCGGAGCCGGCGGGCGGCTTGGATCATCAGGAAGACGATGAGCGCGGTGGCGAGGAAGGTGATGACGGAGGCGAGGAATCGGCCGTACTTGATGCCTTGCCATTGGACCTTCTCGAGCTCGGCGACACCGAGGGCCTGCATGGCGGGCTGCAGGAGGAGGGGTGTGACGAGGTCGGTGATGAGCGAGGTGACGATGGCGCCGAAGGCTGCGCCGACGATGACCGCGACGGCTAGGTCGAGGACGTTGCCACGCAGGAGGAACTTCTTGAACTCAGAGATCATTGAAAAGACGGCTAAGGGTCACTGCCAGCGGTAGACGAGGCGAAGGAAGTAAGTGTTCTGCAGTTTCTCGGTACCTGCAGCGGCCTGGGAACGATAGTCCTGGAGAAGGCCGAGGCGGAGGGAAAGGGGCTGGTCCTTGCCCCCGAGCAGCTCGAGGGAGGCTTCGTTGCGGAGAGTGAGGTCGGCGATGTCCTCGAGGGAAGGCACGAGGTCGAGCTGGATGCGGAGTTTACCCCAACCGAGGTCGCGGTCGAAGCTCAGGCCGGCGTCGAGCGCGGCGGCGCTGGTGTCTTCGAGTCCAGCGCTGGAAGTCTCTTCCTGGCGATAGCCGAGACCGAGGCGAAGGTCGAGCGAGCCCTTGTCGTCCTTGAGGAATTGGTAGCCTAGGCCGGCGGAGCCGAGGGCGATGAGGTCGAGGTTGCGGAAGTTGTCGTAGCCTGCGTCGGCGCGGACATACCAGAAGGTCTTCTCGGCGAGCGTGCGCTCGTGGGTAGCTTGGCCGCGGAGTTCGTCGGCGGACTTAGCCCCATTCTGGCTCGCGCGGTTGCCACGGAGGGAAAGCTCGGTGCGGGAGACATTGGCGTGCTCGCCTTGGGCGCGTAGGCCGGCGGCGATGCCAGAGGCGTTGGTGTTTCCGGAGCGGCCGCTGACATCGAGATCGGCCTCGTACTTCCAGACGGGATCAAGCGGGGCGCCGTTGTCCTGGGTGGGTGGCGCGACCTTGGCAGGGGGAACCGCTTGGGCGGGCAAGATGGCGGCGAGGAGGAGGGCGGGGATGTGCGAGGCGAGGCGCATGGTAAAGGGA
>JBFZFD010000076.1:0-20135 GCA_041306485.1 Opitutia bacterium
GAAGGTTGAAGCCGAGCTCGGTGAGGCCCTTGCGCCAGTAGGCAGCGTTGTCCATCAGCCGGTCGCGCAGCTCGCTCGACTCGGAGAGGATGCGCAGGACCTCGAGGGCACCAGCTACGAGGGGTGGCGGGAGAGAGTTGGAGAACAGGTAGGGACGGGAATGCTGGCGCAGAACCTCGATGAGCTCCTTCTTGCCCGCGGTGTATCCTCCAGAGGCGCCGCCGAGGGCTTTACCGAGGGTGCCGGTGATGATGTCAACACGGCCCATGCAATTCGCGTGCTCATGGGTGCCGCGGCCGCGCTTGCCGAGGAATCCAACAGCGTGGGAGTCGTCCATCATCACGAGGGCGCGGTGCTTATCCGCAAGGTCACAGATTTCGCGCATCGGTGCGATGTAGCCATCCATGGAGAAGACGCCATCGGTTGCGATCATGCGGAGGCGGGCTCCCTTGGCCTCTGTTAACTTAGCGTCGAGATCGACGAGGTCGTTGGTCGCGTAGCGGAAGCGCTGGGCCTTGCAGAGACGGATACCGTCGATGATCGAGGCATGGTTGAGGGCGTCGGAGACGATGGCGTCCTCGGGCCCGAGAATGGTCTCAAAAAGCCCGCCATTGGCGTCCCAGCAGGACGAATAGAGGATGGTGTCCTCCGTCCCGAGAAAAGCGCTGAGGGCCTCCTCAAGCTGACGGTGGAGGGACTGGGTACCACAGATGAAACGGACCGAGGCCATGCCGTAGCCCCATTGGTCGAGAGCCTTGGCGGCGGCCATCTTGACGCGAGGGTCATCAGCGAGGCCGAGGTAATTATTAGCGCAAAGGTTGATGACGGTACGCCCATCCTTGAGCGTGACGCGGGCACCCTGGGCTCCGGCGATAAGGCGCTCCTGCTTGAAGAGGCCGGCGGCTCGGATATCGGCCAGCTTGGCGTCGAGCAGAGGTTTGAGGTCGTCGTACATGTCAGATAAATCAGATCTTAGACCAATCGAGGACTACTTTGCCGGACTGGCCAGAGAGCATGGCGGAGAATCCTTGCTCGAAGCCTTCGTAGGGTAGGCGGTGGGTGATGACGGGGGTGATGTCCATGCCCGACTGGACGAGTGCGATCATCTTATACCAAGTCTCATACATCTCACGCCCGTAGATTCCCTTGAGATGGAGGCACTTGAAGATGACCTTGTTCCAGTCGATGGCAGCGGTGCCGGGGATAATACCGAGCAGGGCGACGCGTCCGCCACAGGCCATGTTATCGAGGATAGTGTCGAGCGCACGGGCGTTGCCCGACATCTCCATGGCGACATCGAAGCCCTCGGTCATGCCGAGGTCTTTCTGGACCTTGGATAAATCTTGCTTGGAGACATCAATCGCCGCGGTCGGACCCAGCTTGCGGGCGAGCTCGAGGCGCCAGGGATTGACGTCAGTGATGACCACCTTGCGAGCTCCGGCAGCCTTGGCGATGGCGATAGCCATGATGCCGATGGGGCCGGCGCCGGTAATAAGAACATCCTCGCCAACGAGGTCGAAGGAAAGCGCCGTGTGCACAGCGTTTCCGAGCGGATCGAAAACTGCGGCGACGTCGTCGGAGATGTCGTCGGGAATCGCCACGACATTCTCCGCGGGAATAGCAAGAAGTTCGGCGAAGGCGCCAGGCCGGTTGACGCCCACCCCTTGGGTGTTGGGACAGAGATGGCGACGGCCAGCACGGCAGTTGCGGCAGGTGCCGCAGACGATGTGGCCTTCGCCGGAGACACGCTGTCCAACCTTGAGGTGGCGAACATCGGAGCCGATCTTCTCAATGATCCCGAGGTACTCGTGCCCGACATTCATCCCGACAGGGATGGTCTTGGCAGCCCAGTCATCCCACTTCCAGATATGCACGTCGGTCCCGCAGATAGAGGTGCGGCGGATGCGGATGAGCACATCGCGTGGCCCCATAGTGGGCTCTGGAATGTCCATCAGCCAGAGGCCTTCCTTGGCCTCTCTTTTGACAAGCGCTTTCATAGTGGGTCTTAGAGAGAGTTATGCGCGATGCCGGATAAGTCCAGCGCGCTCCCAGCTATCGCGGGCCTCAGGGTCGCGTGGATCCGGTAGAGGGTTGCCGTGACGATGACGTGTGACCGAGAGTGATTGCTCGAGGTAGTAGGGATGGAATTCAAGGGCTGGGCAGCGACTAACCGGGCCATCGAAAAGGGTGGATCCGTTAAGGCGGGCGGCCTCGCGCAGGGTTAGGCCGATATGGCCGACCACGCGCACTCGCGAACGTGGCTTAAGAATCTCGGCGAACTCGAGCTCGTCTTGGACCTCACAGAAACCTGCAACCTTAGCTGCCTCCTCGATGAGGTAGGGGTCGTGCGATCGGTCGATGCTGACCACCCAGACATGCGGTGTGGCGAGGACAACTTTGAGGGCGCGACGGCAGGCCTCGGGATCGGCATCGGACGAGAGGCGCAGGGCTCGCCGATAAGGTTCGTCGCGGTCACCAGGCTGGATGCGGCGAAGGACATTAGACTCAGCGGCGAGGCCAGAGGGATCGGAGGGACGTAGGAAGTTGGGGAGACTGAGAGCGAAGTGAGCCTTCTCAGCATCCTCTCCATGGATGAGGGCATGAGCGGCTCGGGCCTCCGGAGGGTGAATCGTGACGATGTCGGCCGTAGGGTCATCCTCCCATCGACAAAGCGATGCGACATAGTGAGGGCCGCCCGCCTTAGCACCAGGCCCGTAGGCGGAACGTTTCCAGCCGCCAAAGGGCTGGCGATTGACGATGGCACCAGTGATGGGACGATTGACGTAGGCGTTGCCGACCTCGACACGGTCGAGCCAGTGGGCGACTTCTCGGGGATCCAAAGAGTGGATGCCACCGGTCAGGCCATAGACAGGGCGATTGGCTAGCGCGATGGCCTCATCGAGGTCGCGCGCGCGGACGACCCCGAGCACGGGACCGAAGCACTCTGCGCCGAGGAACCAGGAATCGGCATGGATGCCAAGGCGGATACCCGGCGACCAGAGCTGAGGATTGGCGGGGTCGCGGCGTGGCTCTAGTAACCAGCTCTCACCAGGATCGAGTTGGGTCAATCCGCGCGCTAGAGTCTCATCAGGTTCGCGGATGAGAGGGGGAATACTGGTAGAAGGGTCCCAAGCGGAGCCAACCTTCAGGGAAGATGCGGCGTCCTTGAGTTGTCGGAGGAAGGCAAGATCATCAGCTAGGGGACCAACAAGGATGAGCAGGGAGCAGGCAGAGCACTTCTGTCCGGCATGGCCGAAGGCGGAGCGAACGACGTCCTTGATCGCCTGGTCCCGATCGGCAGCGGGAGTGACGATGAGAGCGTTCTTGCCACTGGTCTCAGCGAGCAGGCGGAGGTCCGGGCGCCAGGAGAGGAAGAGCTCGGCGGTGGCGGCAGCACCGGTGAGGATGACGGCGGCAACGCGCGGGTCTGTGATGAGGCGGCGGCCGATGTCATTGTCCGGTGCCGGCACAAATTGCAGGATTTCGTTAGGGAATCCTGCCTCCCAGAGTACTTCGCAGACGAGACGTCCACAGAGGACGGCCTCGGGGGCCGGCTTGAGGATGACGGCATTGCCAGCGCGGAGGGCGGCGGCAATGCCGCCGAAGGGGATGGCGAAGGGGAAATTCCAGGGGGGCGTTACGGTGACGACACCGAGCGGGTGAGGGACTGCACCAGACCAGGTAGGCTTATCATCGAAAGCCCGGGCGTAGTAGGCGGCGAAATCCACCGCTTCGGAGAGTTCGGCATCGGCCTCGGCCGCCGTCTTACCACCATCGAGAACCATGGCAGCGACGAGCTCGCCGCGACGGCGCTCAAGAATCGTGGCAGCGCGGAGGAGGGCGGTGCGGCGAGTGGCATCATCGAGGCGTCCCACCGCGGTGGCGGCGGTCTCGAGCGCGAGAGTGACATCTCTATCGTCCGCCACGGCGTGACGGTAGGCACGAATACCGGGCCGGGAAGGATCACGGCCCTCGCCCGTCAGACCCTTATCGAGGTCACGTCCCGCAATACGCAGAGAGACGTCGGGCGTGCTAGCTTGCAGAATGTTGAGGTGATGACTGATCCATTGTCGATTGGCGGGCAGGGACCAATCGGTATCAGCAGCATTGCGGAAAGGACCTTCCGGAGATGAGATCTCGGGCGACGCACCTCTATCTTGTCGGCGCCGGGGACCAACGCGTGGAGGGGGCTGAGAGAGGCTGGCGACGAAGGATGCCTTGTGTCGCTCCCAGGCAGCGGAGCCAGGCTGGAGGTCAAAAAGGTCGCGGAGGAAGTTGCCCTCGGTCGTGTTCTCGTCGAGCCGCCGGATAAGGTAGGCAACGGCTGAGCCGAAGTCCTCGCGCGGGACCACGGGAGCGTAAAGCAGAAGGCCACCAGCCCGGGCTCGTGCGGCCTCCGCCTGGTGGGGAGCCATGCCCTCGAGCATCTCGAGCTCGAGGCTAGATCCTAGTCCTCTCTCCTCGCGGAGAACCAGAGCGAGTGCGATATCCAGTAAGTTGTGGGAGCCGACGCCGATACGCACCGCCGCGGTGCGTCCCTCGTCAGTCGCCCAGAGAAGCATATGGCGGAAGTTGGCGTCGACCTCCTGCTTGCTCGAATAGGGCGCCTGCTCCCAACCATGTACCTCAGCCTCGACCTTCTCCATGGCGAGGTTGGCTCCCTTAACCAAACGCACCTTGATAGGGGCACCACCAGAGGCCACACGCGCCTGTGCCCATGAAGTAAGGCGCTGTTGGACGCCATGGGCGTCCGGAAGGTAGGCCTGGAGGACGATGCCGGCGGAGAGGGAATGAAACTCTGGCTCGGAGAGGGTGCGGAGGAAGGCCTCGGTGGTGAGTCCGAGATCGCGGTATTCCTCCATGTCGAGGTTGACGAATTTGGGAGGGGAGTGCTGGAGGCAGGCGCGGTAGAGCTCGCGAAGGCGTGGCTGGATGTCGGTCACCGAGCGCTCGAAACCGAGCGAACTGAGCTGCGAGCAGATTGCGGAGAGCTTAACGGAGAGGTAATTGACTTGAGGGTCGGCGAGCAGATCGAGATTAGCCTGGAAGCGTCGTGAGGCCTCCTCCTCGCCAAGAATAGCCTCACCGAGACGATTGAGGTTGAGACGCACTCCAGCGGAGGCTCGGCGGGCGAGGTGTTGGCGAAGCGCGGGAGCCTCGGCAGGAAGGATGACCGCACCGGTCTCACGGCGAAGGCGCCGCTCAACCTGGGGCATAACCAGCCAGGGAAGAAGCGGGGCGAGGGTCGCACCAACGGCAAAGAGTGCGCGGTCGAGGGGTGCGAGGTAGCGAGGGACACCGAGGTCCCTCACGATACCCGTCAACTGACGGGCGGCGCCAGCAGGTGTACCGGGACGGAAGATGCGGTCGCAAAGGGCGAGCGTCGCGGCCTTGCCGCGCGGGTCATCCATCATCCGGGCAACCTGGGCGAGAGCGGCGGCATCGTCGGGCCGGAGGTGTTGACGTGACTCGGCGAGCAAGGTCTCGGCGAGGGAGATAGCACGAGCGGCAAGAGCGGAATCAGGCTGCATGTTTCCTGAGGCTAGGCTGGGGGAAAAGGCGGCCGAGTCGAACGCACTCGGGAAGAGCCTTTTCTGGGTTAATTGGGGGTGCCGGAGGCGCGGCCCTTAACCAGTCGCTGAACGGCGGCGTAGCGGAGGACCTGCTCGAGCTTGGCAATCTCAGTGGGATCGACTCCCGCCTGGTTCTTGGCCTTCTCCATCGCCTCGAGAGCGCGGGACTCAGCCTGCTCCAACGAGGAGAGATCGATACGAGCGCTATCGATAGCTCCCTCGGTGACGACGGATACCTTGTCACCGACGACACGCACGAAGCCCCGGTCGATGGCGAGTCGGGTGATGGTGCCAGCTTGGTTGAGCACAACCTCACCCGCGGCGATGAGGGCGGTTAGGGGAATGTGACCAGGTAGGATGCCAATGCTACCGAGTGAGGTAGGCAGCGTCACGCTGTCGGCCACGCCCTCGTGGGCGCGGCGGTCGGGGGTGACAATCTCGACCTTGAGGGGCATGCGGATTAGGCCTTGGCCTTGGCGTTGTCGGCGGACTTGGCCTTGGTGGAAACTTCGAGGACCTCGTCGATTGAGCCCTTCATGTAGAAGTCATTCTCGTTCACGTGGTCGAGTTCGCCGGAGAGGATCATCTCGAAGCCACGGATGGTATCCTCGAGCGAGACGTACTTGCCGGGCGAGCCGGTGAAGATTTCCGCCACGTGGAAGGGCTGGGAGAGGAACTTCTGCACCTTACGGGCGCGGAAGACGACGAGTTTGTCGTCGGGGGAAAGTTCGTCCAAGCCGAGGATGGCGATGATGTCCTGCAAGTCCTTGTAGCGCTGGAGCAGACCCTGCACGCCGCGCGCGACCTTGAAGTGGCGCTCACCGACGACCTCAGGAGCGAGGGCGGTTGAGGTGGAGGAGAGAGGATCGACCGCGGGATAAATCCCGAGCTCGGCGATACGACGCTCGAGCACGACGGTGGAGTCGAGGTGGGCGAAGGTGTTGGCAGGGGCAGGGTCGGTCAAGTCGTCCGCCGGCACGTAGACCGCCTGGAAGGACGTGATCGAGCCCTTGGTGGTCGAGGTGATGCGCTCCTGGAGGTTCCCCATCTCGGAGGCGAGGGTGGGCTGGTAGCCGACCGCCGAGGGCGAACGACCAAGGAGGGCCGAGACCTCTGAGCCAGCCTGGGAGAATCGGAAGACGTTATCGACGAAGAGAAGAACGTCGCGGTTCTGCTCATCACGGAAGAACTCCGCCATGGCGAGGGCGGAGAGGGCAACGCGCATACGGGCGCCAGGGGGCTCGTTCATCTGGCCGTAGACGAGCGCAACCTTAGACTTAGAAAGGTCCTTCTGGTCGATAACGCCAGCCTCGGACATCTCATGGTAGAGGTCATTACCCTCGCGCGAACGCTCGCCGACCCCGGCGAAGACGGAGAAGCCGCCCTGCTTCATGGCGATGTTGTTGATCAGTTCCATGATGACGACGGTCTTACCGACGCCAGCACCACCGAAGGCGCCAACCTTACCCCCTTTGACGAAGGGACAGATAAGGTCGATGACCTTGATGCCGGTGGGCAGGAGCTCGGCCGAGGTCTTCTGCTCGGTGAGGGGAGGGGGAAGGCGGTGGATGGGGTAGCGCTTCTCGGCGGCGACCGGCCCACGCTCGTCGACGGCATCGCCGGTAACATTAAAGATGCGGCCGAGGACGGCATTACCGACCGGCACGGTGATAGGTGCACCGGTGTCGAGTGCGGGCATACCGCGGACGAGACCCTCGGTCGTGCTCATAGCGACGGCGCGGACGAGGCCGGAGCCGAGGTGCTGCTGAACCTCGAGGACCAACTTGGTGGCGCGACCCTCGACCTTGTAGTCGATCTGGATGGCGTTGTAGATCTCAGGGACCTTGTCGGAGGGGAATTGGACGTCGACGACTGCGCCGAGTACCTGGGTGATGTTGCCTTGGGAGCTCATGTTGAAGGATAGGTTGGGAAGGGGTTAAGATTGGGAGGAGGCGCCGGCGGTGAGCTCAAGAATCTCCTGGGTGATAGCGGCCTGGCGCGCCTTGTTGTACTCAAGGGAAAGCGCAGCGGCGATCTTCTTGGAGTTGTCGGTGGCGGCCTTCATCGCGACCATGCGGGCGCTGTGTTCGGAAGCCTTGGCCTCGAGGATGGCCTGGTGAACAGCCTGCTTGAAGAAGAGGGAGGGAAGTTCGCCGAGAATCTCGGCGGCGCCGGGTTCGAAAATCATCTCGCGCTCATCTTCCTCGATGCGGGGCTCAGGGAGACCGAGCTTGGCGCGTAGTTCGCGGGACTGCTCAATGAGGCTGTCTGCCGGAAGGAGGCGGAGGAGGCGTGGGGCCTGCACCAGGGTGTTCTTGAAATAGGTGTGGAGCACTTCGACGGTGTCCACCTTGCCCTCGGTGAAGGCTTGCAGGAGGAACTCAGCGGCCGGGCGAATCTCAGCGAAGGTAGCGCGGTCGGTGACAGGGAAGTCGCCAAGGATGGTCTTGCCGGAGCGGGCAAGAGCCTGACGGCCTTTGCGGCCGAGAGTGACAAAGGCAGCGTTGCCCTCAATCTCGGTGACGGCTCGGAGTAGGTTACTATTGAGTGCTCCGCACATACCTTTGTCGGGCGTGACGAGGAGGATGCCGCGCACCTTGACTTCGCGATGGGCGAGCAAGGGATGGCTGACCTCGCCGACCTTGTGTAGAGCGGTGTCGAGTATTTCACCGAGGAGTTCAGCGTACTCGCGACCAGCCTTAGCAGCGTCCTGAGCCTTCTTCATCTTGGACGAGGCCACGAGCTGCATCGCACGCGTGATCTGTCCGGTGCTCTTGACCGACTTGATGCGGTTACGGATCTCGCGGAGTCCTTTGGGCATCTTGGTCTGTGGGGTCGGTCAGGTGAGGGATGGCGCTCAGACCTTGAGACCGCGCTTCCAGGTGTCGCAGGCCGCGCGTAGCTCGGCTGCACCGGCATCGTCAATCTTCTCGCCGAGGCGGATGCGAGAGAGGACGCCGGGCTTAGCCGTCTCGAGCTGTTCCTGGAGCAGGGAGGCTGCCTGCTGCACGGATTTGACAGGCACATCGGCGAAGTAACCCGCCTGCATCGCCCAGATGAGGGCGACTTGAATTTCGGCGGACTTAGGGGCGGTAGGAGGCTGCTTGAAGAGTTCGACGAATCGGTCGCCCTTATCGAGGACGCTCTTGGTCTGCGCATCGAGGTCCGAGCCGAACTGGGAGAAGGCTGCCAGCTCACGGTACTGGGCGAGTTCGCCCTTCACCTTGCCCGCGACCTGTTTGAAGGCCTTGATCTGGGCGGCCGATCCGACGCGGGAGACGGAGAGACCGACGGAGACGGCGGGGCGGATGCCTTGATTGAAGAGGTCGGTCTGTAGGAAGACCTGACCGTCGGTGATGGAGATGACGTTGGTAGGAACGTAGGCCGAAACGTCGCCCGCCTGGGTCTCAATGATGGGCAGAGCGGTTAGCGAGCCCTTGCCAGCGAGACGAGCGGAGCGCTCGAGCAGGCGGGAATGGAGATAGAAGACATCGCCGGGATAAGCCTCGCGGCCGGAAGGGCGCTTGAGGATGAGTGAGATCTGGCGGTAAGCGGCGGCGTGCTTCGAGAGATCGTCGTAGACGATAAGCGCATCGTGTCCGTTCTCCATGAACCACTCACCGATGGCGGTGCCGGAGAAGGGCGCGAAGACCTGGTTGGCGGCGTTGTCGGCCGCGGGTGCGGCGACGACCACACAGAACTCGAGGGCACCTGCGCGCTCGAGGGTACCGATGGTACGGGCGATGGAGGAATTCTTCGTGCCGACCGCTACGTAGATGGAGTAGACAGGACGGAAGTTCGGATCACCAGAGGCGAGGCCGACGCGATTGGCGTTGGCTTGGTTGATGATGGTATCGATCGCGATGGTCGTCTTACCCGTCGAGCGGTCGCCGATGATGAGCTCGCGCTGACCACGGCCAATGGGAATCATGGCATCGATTGCCATAATGCCAGTCTGCATGGGCTGGTCGACGGACTTGCGAGGGATGATACCGGGGGCGATTTTCTCGACGGGGTAGCGCTCGGTGGAGACGAGGGGACCCTTGCCATCGACGGGATTACCAATGGCATCGACCACGCGGCCGAGCAGGCCCATGCCGACAGGGACGGAGAGAAGGCGCCCAGTGGTGCGGGCCTCCATGCCTTCCTTGAGGGAGGAGATGTCACCCATGACGACGCAACCGACCGTAGACTCGGCCAGATTGAGCGCGACGCCCTGGAGCCCGCCGGGGAGCTCAATCATCTCGTTCATCATGACGGCGGAGAGGCCATCGATGGCAGCCACACCGTCGGCGAGGGTGACAATGGTACCGACATTCGACTTACCCGCACGGGTGTCGAGGCCGGCGATAGCTTTTTGGATCTGTTGGATCGCGTCGCTCATAAGATAAAAGGTGTTGGGAGGAGTTGGGGTGGAAAAGTTCAGGCGAGGGCGCGGGCGAGGCGTTCGAGGCGGCCAGAGGCGCTCAGGTCGGTGACGTCGTCTCCGACGCGTACGCGGAAGCCAGCGAGGAGTGCGTCGTTGCGCTTGGCCACGGGCCGGATGACGCGGCCGAGGGACTTCGTAAAGTGGGCGGCGATGGCAGCGGCGGTCTCAGCAGAGAGAGGGCCGGCATGCTCGATGCTCGCTTGGCTACGGGAAATTTCGCGCTCAACGACGAAGAGGTAGGCGCGCAGGAGCGGGGGGAGCTGGTGGGCGGGATAGCGCTTGGCCAGGGCTTCAAGGACAGCGGCGACGCGGTCAGGGGCGACCATCCCCTCGTGCAGCGAGAGCGCGAGGAGGCGCTTGGCCTGGGTGCGTGCGGCGGAGGGGGACATCGGTCAGCGGGCGAGGGTCTTGGTGGCGGCCTCGCTCACGCGCGAACGGGCAGCGTCGTCGAGGGTCTGGTCGAGCACCTTGGCAGTGGTCTCGACGACCAACCGGGATAGCTCGGCCTTGGCTTCCGCGAGCATGCGGCGTCGATCGGCCTCGATGGCCTCCTGGCCGCGGCGAAGGATGTCCTCGGCCTTGGTCGCCCCCTCAGCGGCGGCGGACTCTACCACCTGCTTGGCGGCGGCGCGGGCTTGGGCGAGGATGGCAACGGCCTCCTCTGAGGCCTTGGTCAGGCGAAGTTCAGCTTCTTGTTGTGCGGAGGCAAGGCGCTGCTTGGCGGCCTCGGCATCGGCTAGTCCCTTCTCGATGATGGCGGTGCGCTGCTCAAGGGTACCGAGCGCAGGCTTAACTGCGAATCTCCAGAGGACGAACGCGAGGATCGAGAAGTTGACGAGCTGGGCCAGTAGGTGCGGCCCGTCCACCCCGAAGCCCTTGAAGAGCTCGATGATGGCCTCATGGGGAGCGGCGGCGAGGGTGGGGATCATGACGTGGAAAGGAAGGGGCGGCGGGCCTCTCGGCCCGCCGCCTTGGGCTCACTTGGTGAGGAAGATCGCGTAGAACGCGACAGCCTCCGCGAGCGCCATGCCCAGGATGGACTGGACGAGGATCTTACCCGAAGCCTCGGGATTGCGACCGACGGACTCGACGGCCTTGGCCCCGATCATCGCCACGCCGAAGGCGGCAGCGAAACAGCCGACAGCGGCAGGGATGGTGTTGGCATTGATGGTGATCTCAGCGAGGATCATGTTGTGTTTGTTTTTTTTGGTTTTTTCCGGGCTAGCCGCATGGGGTTTTCCCAGCAAGTCGCAGGCCGCGAAAGGAAGGTGTTCAGTGCGCGTGCTCTTCGTCGTGCCCGCCCTCGTGGTTGCAGATAAGGCCGATGTAGACGGCCGAGAGCAGGGTGAAGACAAATGCCTGGATGAGGCCCACGAGCACCTCGAGCATGGCGGCGAAGGTCGGGATGACGAAGGGTGCAATGACTCCGAGGGAGTGGATGAGGTTCTCGCCGCCGAAGACATTCCCGTAGAGGCGGAAGGAGAGCGAGATGAGGCGGAAGATGATGGAGACCACCTCAATGCAACCCACTCCGAGGAAGATGAACCCGAGGGCGAGCCACATGGGCAGCCCGACCTCTTTCTTGTCCGCCTTGTTACCGAAGAGGTCGAAGGCGAGGACCTTGAGCCCGGCGTAGCGGATGACGAAGTAGGTCCACGCCACGAAGGAGACGATGCTGAGGGCGAGCGTGGTATTGAGATCGGAATTAGCGGGTCGAATCATGTCCTTCCAACCAGTGGCATCGCCAACTTTGAGCGTGCCTACTCCTGGGAGGAGACCGCTCCAGTTCATCAGGAGGATAAAGACAAAGAAACCACAGAGCAGGGGGAATACCTTGCCGATCATGCGCTTCCCAACGATGGGCTCGAGAGTGTCGCGCAGACCGGTGGCGAGTCCCTCGACCACGGCCTGTCCCTTTCCTGGGATGAGGGTGGGTGTACCTACCGCGAGGCGAACACCCAAGATGATGAGGATGCCCACCATCCAAGTCGTCAGAATGGAATTAGTGATCGGCAGGCCGAGGAACTCAAAGCCGAGGTCCGTGGCCGTGGGGGAGACGGCGGCGGGGGCCAGAGCAGGCAGGAGAAGGGCGAGGGCGGCGAAGCGCGACATGCGAGACTCCCTAGGGAGAAGGGGGACCTTCAAAAGGGTCAACACTGGTCCAAGGAGCAACCTCAGAGTAAGGCAGCTGGGGGCAGCCTATTAGACCCTCTAATGGATTAAGGCTGGAGCCTTTGGATTACCCAACTTTGCCCCTTTCGGGTGTAGAGGAAGCGATCGTGGAGGCGGCTGGGGCGACCTTGCCAGAATTCAACGGTTTCCGGGATGAGGCGTAACCCGCCCCAATGAGGAGGGAGGGGGACTTTACCCTCTGGATGGAGGTCGCGGAGCTCCTGCATCCGCCGCTCCAGTGCTTGGCGGTCGGCAATGGGTTGGCTCTGGTCGGACGCCCAAGCACCGAGTTGGCTGCCATATGGCCGGGAAAGGAAATAGGCCAGGGTTTCAGCCTCGGAGACCCTCTCCACCTTGCCCTGGAGGTGGACTTGTCGCTCGAGGTCAATCCAGGGAAAGGTCATCGAGGCGCGTGGGTTCGCGGCGAGGTCGGTGGCCTTGCGACCGTTAAAATTGGTGAAGAAGGTGAAGCCGCGCTGGTCGAAGGCCTTGAGCAAGAGCACGCGCGAGGTGGGCGCGCCTTCGGGAGAGACGGTGGCGAGGACGAGGGCATTGGGCTCGAGGATGCCGGCATCGCAGGCTTGTTTGAACCAAACACGGAACTGGGCGATGGGGTCGGCATCGAGCTCGCCATGGTCGAGACCGTGGTTGGCGTATTCGCGGCGCAGTCCATGGATGTCCATCGCCTCACCCTACCCGGCGGCCGACGCCGGGCAAGCGGGACCTCGCATCGGCGCTCGCTCGTGTGACCCGCCCGCCCCTAGCCTGCCGCAATGAACCTGATGCTTTTGACGGAGAAGGAAGCCCGCGAGGGGTTGCCGCTGACGGATGCGCGGGCCCGTCACCTGCTAAAGACCCTCCATATCGGTATTGGCGCACGGGTGCATGTTGGCATCCGCAACTCAAAGCGCGGCATTGCGGTAATCCTGACCACCGACCCGCGCCTTAACTTCGGCATCCGTTGGGAGGAATCCGTCCAACCCATGTTACCGCTCGACGTGATTGTCGGGCTACCTCGGCCCCAGTCAGCCCGCAAGATCCTGCACGACCTCTCCTCTCTCGGCGCCCGCAAGATCCGCTTTTTCCGTCCCGCCAAGGGCGACCCGGCCTACGCCACAAGCACACTCTGGACGACCGACGAGTGGCGCGAACTCGTGGAGAAGGGGGCAGAGCAAGCCTGCTCCGCATTGGTCCCGGAGGTTGCTCACCACACCTCTCTCGCCGAGGCCATTTCTGCCTGCCCCTCGAATGGGCTGCGCATGGCTCTCGATCCCTACGAGGCGACCGGGCCACTCGGCGCTCCACCCAAGGGACCGCGCCCTACTTCGGCTATCCTGGCTATTGGCCCCGAGCGCGGGTGGGATGGGGTGGAGCGGACAACGTTGCGCGATGCAGGCTTCGAGCTGCGCCACCTTGGCGACCGTATCTTGCGGGTTGAGTCGGCTTGCGTCGCTGGCGGCACGCTCTGCCTATCGATGCTCGGGGTCTGGCAGGCGCACCGACCGCTGATACCCGGTCTAGCACCGATGCATGATTGAGGCGGCGGGCTGGCCTTTACCTTTGCCCAGTACCTTCCGGAGCCTCCAGCCCTCGGGGATGGGTACGATGAATCCTCCCGGTGCTTCGAGGATGAGGCGTGCGTGCTCACCGGAGGCCGCAGCGGCGGCGGCGGTCTCGACGAGGCGCGCTGCCTCCCTTTCCCAGAGGTCCCAAGGTGGATCGACAAAAACTAAATCGAAGTCGGCCGCGACTGGCCGATACGAGAGAGCGTCGGCGGTGATTGCCTCGAGTGGCAGGCCCTCGAGGCCCATGGACTTCGCGACCGCGGCGGCATTGATATTGACCGTCGCGATGGTGGCACGATCAACCGCCACAGCCGAAGCTGCTCCACGACTAAGGGACTCTAGGGCGTAGGAACCTGTGCCAGCGAAGAGGTCAAGGACGCGCGCACTGGGGATGAAGGCGGCGAGCGAACTAAATACCGACTCGCGGAGATAGTCGGTGGCTGGCCGCACGGGCCCGGCAGGCACGCGTAACGTGATTCCACGAGCCTTGCCACCGGTCACGCGCATGACGGAAGGCTCAGTGCGAGGAGCCTGACGGTCAACGGCGTTCCGTGCCGGCTACTTGGCGGCGCGGTGACCAGCAGGTGGTACGCCCGCCGATAGTGGCGTGGAGTAGTGGCCCCCGAGTGCGAGGGCAGCGACCTCCCTTCTCCCATCGATGGTTAAAAAGCCAGGTGTCGGGTGGGTCGGACCAATCTTTGCCGATGACGCGCAGGGCATCGGTGCACACCTCGCGGATCACCGCATGGAGACGTCTTTGCGAGCGCGGTCCCAGCACACCGGCATGTGCCGCCGGGTGCAGTCCTGCTCGCCAGAGAATCTCATCCGCCATCCAATTGCCGATACCCGGGAAGCGCTCCTGCATGAGGAGCACAGCCTTTAGGGGAGAGCGCGCGCGACGTCGGAGAAAGTCTGCGAGGACATCCAAGGTGAAGGCTTCGGAGAGCAAGGGGGGCGGGATGGCGGACCACCACGGCGGCTCTCCTTTCCCTTGCCAGAGCTGAATGCGCCCAAACATGCGGGAGTCGCGGAAGACGAGGTCAGGGCCTCGAGCCAGACGAAGCACGAGGTGATCATGCTTGGCGGCGGGCGTACCGCGCGGGAGCGTTAGCAACTGCCCAGTCATCCCTAGATGGACGCCGATCCAGACACCTCCCTCGAAGATGAAGGCCATCTGCTTGGCCGCGGCTTGGGATCGGAGTAAGCGCCTGCCAGACACCGCACGCTGTAGGGTAGTGGCACTAATCCCGCGGCAGCAACGCGCCCTCGGATGCATCTCAGCGCTGGCGATGCGCTTGCCCAGCGCAGGATTCCACCGGCTGCGGAAAAACTCAACTTCGGCCAACTCAGGCATGCGGTAACCTAGCCGGCTCGCCGTGCTTGGCAAATGCGACGGGAATGCGGTTGCCCCTCCAGACCTCCGCGCCACCCTGCCCTGATGTCCGCGACGGCCCAACTTCCTTTCAAAATCAGCGTCCTTGTCTTCCTCCGAGATGGCGAGGGGCGCCACTTGCTCATCCGCAGGGCCAAGGCGCCTAACCTAGGTTGCTGGAGCCCGGTCGGCGGCAAACTGGAGATGACGGAGGGTGAATCGCCTTTCGAGTGCGCCATCCGCGAGGTCGGTGAAGAAACTGGCCATGCGCTGATTGCCTCCGACCTCCATCTCTTTGGGATGGTCAGCGAGCGGGCTTACGAGGGCGCCAACCATTGGTTGATGTTCCTCTTTGACTGCCGCAAGCCGCTGCAAGGATTGCCACCCGACATCTCGGAGGGGGGGTTTGGCTTCTTCACTCGCGCAGAGATTGACTCCCTGCAACTCCCGCCGACGGACCGTACCCTGCTGTGGCCCGTCTGGGATTCTCACCGCGGGAGCTTCCTTGCTTTCCGCGCCGACTGCGACCCAGGGAAACCCTTGGTCATGACGACGGAGGAGTCACACCTCCTCCCCCACCTCGGCTGACCATGGAGGCTGGCGCTGCTGGAGCCAGTTTCCGCACGGACCGTAAGCCGACCGTGCCCATCGCAGCGGGTCTGCGTGCCTACCTCGCGAGGGAAGGTCGCGAAGGAGGGCTCCCAGTCACCTACGCCCAGCTGCGTGGCTTCAACCAAGCGGTGCCCTTGCTCGAGCGTGATGGCACAGACACGCTTTGGGAGACAGTGGCCTACCCGCAGGAGGAAATGAGCGGCCTTTCCGAGGGACTGTTGCAAACCTATGCGCTGTTGCGCGGGGAGGGTGCGATGCGGGTCTTCCGCCACGTATTCGTCGACCGCATCGACTACTGCGCCTTCGGCAACTCCCAGCCCTTCCGCATCCGCATCGTCAACGCCTACAACGAGAACCACGACTACTTCTATGTAAAGGTGGGGGACGCCTCGCGCATCGCCGGGCTCGAACTCGAGCACCTGCTCTCTCCCAACCGGATGCACTACCTGACGGAGGGAAATACCTTGGTGGAGGAGCATGTGGTCGGAATTCCTGGAGACCGATTTGCCACCCATTGGCTCGGAGGGAACAGCCACCACCCAGTGCGGCTAGCCAAGGAACTGATCAAGTTCGAGGAGCGCTGCTTGGTGCGCCTGCTGGGCGACATGCGGGCCTACAACTTCGTCGTCGCGGTTACCCCTGACTTCGACGCCACCGCCATCCGCGTCCGCGCGATGGACTTCGACCAGCAGTCGCACAACGGGCGGATGGCCTTCTACTTACCGGGTTCCTTCAAAGAGAACCGGCCGTTCGTCGACCTCTGTGCCCTTCATATCAACGCGGCGACCGCCGCACAGTACCGTCGGGAGGAGCAATCTCTCATCCACCGACGTCACTTGGCGGCACCCGATCGCCTACGCGACCTCCTGGCCGCGCTGCGGGAGACCCCTTTGTCCACGCCCGACCGGGTCGCCAGCCTTGCCCAGGGGCTCGCCGAGCATCACCGCGATCCGGCCTTCCTTGGGGCGGCGGATATGCCAGACCTCATCGGGATTAGCCTAGAACGCTTGGCGGGCGTCCTTCGTAACTAGACGGAGAGTCCACGCTGGACATCGCGGCCAAGGAGGGGGCAGGATGCTCGCTTGCCTATGAGCGATTCTCTCCGGCACGAATGCGGTATTGCCCTAGTCCGGCTGCTCAAGCCCCTCGGCTGGTACGAGCAGCTCCATGGCTCACCGCTCCACGGCTTCAACCAGCTCTTCCTCCTGATGGAGAAGCAGCACAACCGTGGACAAGATGGTGCGGGTATTGGCGGAGTGAAAATCTCAGCCGAGCAAGGGGAGTCCTTCCTCTTCCGCGACCGCGAGATCGGCGCACAGGGTCTGACCCAAATCTACGCGCGTCAGCTGCGCGAGTATAGCGCCAAGGTCCGCGAGGGCCTCATCGTGCCCGAGATCGGTGAGACGGTGAAGCGCCACTTCGACTACGGCGGCGAGCTCCTCATGGGGCACCTCCGCTACGCTACTTCGGGATCGGCCGACGCCGGGGCCTGTCACCCCTACGCCCGCAAGTCCATCTGGCCCACCCGTAACCTTCTGCTCGCGGGTAACTTCAACCTGACGAACACTGAAGCACTCAACCGCACCCTCGGTAAGCGGGGGGCCCACGTCATCCACTCTACCGACACTCAGTCGATCCTCGAGGAGGTTGGCTTCTGGCTCGACGAAGAGCATGACCGCCTCTTCTCCCTGCACAAGGCGGCCGGCCTCGCTGGTCAGGAGCTGCAGTCCGCCATCTCTCGCGACCTCGACCTAGGAAACGTCCTACGTCATGCCTCACGCGAGTGGGATGGTGGTTACGCCATCATCGGCGCGGTCGGTAACGGCGACGCTTTCGTGCTGCGCGATCCCAACGGTATCCGTCCCTGCTGGTGGGTGCGCACGGAAGACACCGTGGCGGTCGCCTCCGAGCGCGTCGCCCTGATGACCATCCTCGGTGCCGAGCAAGGGGAGGTCCAAGAGGTCGAGCCTGGCTGTGCGCTGGTGATCAAGGCCGATGGGCGGGTCT
Source organism: Opitutia bacterium (assembly GCA_041306485.1). Lineage (GTDB taxonomy): Bacteria > Verrucomicrobiota > Verrucomicrobiia > Opitutales > UBA953 > UBA8828. The sequence goes on from JBFZFD010000076.1 coordinate 17,731, forward strand.
CGATGGAGCGCATCCTCCCTGCCGGTCGAAAGACCCACTGCTCCTTCGAGCGCATCTACTTCTCGCGTGGTAATGATCCCGACATCTACCTCGAGCGTAAGGCCCTAGGTGCGGCCCTTGCCGACCGCATCGAAGAGACAATCGGTGGTGACTATGGTCGCGCGGTTTTCTCCTACATCCCTAACACCGCTGAAATCGCCTGGTATGGCTTGATGGAGGAACTCCGCCGGAGGCGTCGCACCGAGGTGAGGCGGGGTATCCTTGAGGCGCAGCGGGCTGGCGTGCTCGATGAGGCGCTGCTCGACCGTCTGATCCTCGGCAACTGGCCACGCGGAGACAAAGTAGCCCATAAGGATGTCAAACTCCGCACCTTCATCTCGCAGGAGCGGAGCCGAGTGCAGATGGCCTCCCACGTCTACGACATTAGCTATGGCACCGTGGCCGAGGGCGACACTCTGGTCTGCGTCGACGACTCGATTGTTCGTGGTACCACGCTGCGCCAATCCATCTTGCGTATCCTAGCCCGCCCCAACCCTGCGCGTATCGTCATCGCATCCACCGCTCCACAGATCAGGTACCCCGACTGCTACGGCATTGATATGTCGGAGATGGGTAAATTCCTCGCCTTTCAAGCAGCCGTCTCTCTCTGCGAGGAGGGAGGCCGCAAGGAGCTGCTACGCGAGGTCTACGAGGCCTGTGTTGCCCAAGCTAGTCGTCCAGCTGCAGAGATGGAAAACCATGTCGCTCGCATCTACGCGGCGTTCGACGAAGCCACCCTCTCGCGCAAGGCGGCGGAGCTCGTCTATCCCTCCAAGACTGGATGGAAGGGCGAGCTCATCCTCCTCTTCCAGTCCATCCCCGACCTTCATCGTTCCTGCCCGCAGAGCACGGGGGATTGGTACTTTACGGGAGACTACCCGACGCCCGGTGGGCTCGGTGTGCTTAACCGCGCCTACATCAACTTCTGGGAAAAGCGCGATGGGCGCTCCTACTAAGCAAGTTGATCAGGTATAGGCCGGGATGCGATAGGGGAGCGTGGCCGCACGGAAGGTAGCAGCCTCGTTTTCCCAGCCTCGCGTCATCTGCTCGACCGGCGTGCGCGCGCCGTTGCGGCGGAACGACTCGAAGTCGGCCTCGCGGCCCCAGTGCTTGATAAATAACTCACGCGCAGACTTGGAGGCGGAAGTGAAGGGGTTGCCACCCCATGCGCATGCTTGTCGCAAAAGGTGAGCGGACAGGGCGCAGGGACGGCAGGCATTCCAGTCGGTGATGCTTGTGTAGACACCCGAGGTGCCATCCGACATCACGCGCGGTTCAAGGCGGAGGCCTGGGATGCGCCCATTGAGCGCGGCAGCGATTTCCTCTCCGCGACGGCGCGGGTAGGAAACGAAGCGAAAGGGTTGTTCGAGCCCAAAGCCGTGACGGAAGTCTCCGAGCTGACAGCCAAGGCCTGTCATCGCATAGCCGACCGCCGCCTGCACGGTAGGGATACGGGGCGAGGTGGGCGTCCACTGCAGACCGGTGTCGAGCCAGGTCATGGTGCGGCGCCAGCCGGACATTGGGACCACCTGCAGAATGCCGCGACTGCGCTCGGCCTCAGTGAGCTCGAGTACCCCAGGTGTGGCCACGGCCCAGCGGGCGAGTTCTCCAATAGTCAGCCCATGTACATAAGGCGTGGGATAGGCGCCTACGTAGCTCTTCCATGCGCGGTCGAGGCCAGGTCCATCGATCTTGAGGCCGCCAAGCGGATTGGGCCGGTCGAGCACGATGACGCGGATGGGACGAGGGGCTTTGAAGCACTCCTCGATGACATAGCGCATGCAACTGACATAGGTATAGCTACGGCTACCAATATCCTGCAGATCTACCACCATCGTGTCGATACCCTCGAGCATGGCAGCGGTGGGCCGGCGGGTGGCACCATAGAGTGAGTAGGCAGGGAGTCGCGTGCGGGCGTCGCGCATGTCGCCAACCTTAACGTCGGCCGCGGCTCTACCATCGATTCCATGCTCTGGCCCAAAAAGCTTCACGAGACGGACTCCGGGAGCATTGGCTAGAACATCGATGGTTCGACGTCCATCCGAGCTCTTTCCTGCCTGGTGAGTGAGCAGGCCACACCTCACTCCACGCAAAAGTTTAAATCCTTGGGCCTCCAAGTTGTCGATGCCTAGCCTCACCCGCGGGACTGTCTGGGCAAGTAACTCGGTCGCGGAAAATGTCGCGGCGGTGGCGATCCCGGTCAGGCGGAGGAAGTCGCGGCGGAGCATGGGAAGTCCAGCGTGGTACGCGGACGGCCGGTTGCGAGACGAACCGTCGGCTTTGCCTTGCCCGAATCCCCGGGACGGTCAGGGTCGGCACATGCGCGTCGCCCTCCTCGGTTCCGGCCGCGGCTCCAACGCCGAGGC